>NZ_JBHWZY010000348.1:0-6738 GCF_042727815.1 Nocardia sp. NPDC060220 | reverse complement strand
CCCACCGCCTGTCCACCATCCGCGCCGCCGACCAGATCCTGGTCCTCGAGGACGGCCGCGTCGTCGAGCGTGGCACCCACGCCACCCTCCTCAACGCCGACGGCCGGTACGCCGAGCTCTACCGAACCCAGTTCGCCGACGACCCGGTGGCCCCTGCCACCGTCTGAGCGAAAGGTCTGTTCAGCCCAGCGCCCCGGTCGTGGGGGCTGGGCTAGCGGTCGTCGCCAGGAGCATGGTCATGGTCGGCATGCCGTAGCGCGGTGACGATCGTGAGGGTGGGGGTGCGACCTGCTTCGGTGTGGCTGAGCATGGCGTATTCGGCCAGGCGTTCGTCGCCCGAGGAGATCGCGTCGATGAGGTGCTGGTGTTCGTCGCGCTGTTCCTCGGTGTTGCGTTCGGTGGTGAGGAAGAACAGCCAGGCCATCCGGGCGAGGATGGTGCGCATCAGCTGAGTGAGCAGCGAGTTGCCGGACAGTTCCACGATGGCGCCGTGCAGCTTCGCGTTCGTCTCGGCGATCCGGAGCGGATCACCAGAATCGGTGGCCTCCTGCGCTTCTCGCAACGCGGCCCGCAGGGGCGAGCTGTCGTGCCCCTGCCTGATCCGGGCAGCGGCGAGTCGGGCCGCCAGCGGTTCCAGGCCGATGCGGACATCGAAGAGTTCTTCCACCGCGGTGGCATCCCAGGACCGCACGACCGCGCTGCGACGCGGCAGCGCGCTGACGATGCCGTCGAATTCGAGTAATGCCAGGGCTTCTCGCACCGGCAGGCGCGAGGTGCCGAGCATGGCGGCCAGGCGCGCCTCCGGCAGTTTCTCGCCTTCGCGGTACTCCCCCGTGATGATCGCGCGGCGCAGATCGTCGTATATCCGTCGCGTCTGCGAAGTGTCGTCGACGACTTCGACCGGCGGACGTAGGTTTCGGGCCACCCGAACAGTCTACGAAGCCGCGCCGATGGTGACGGCCGGCGATCGCGCAGTCTAGCGGCGGACCTACCGAATTCAATCCGGTAGACCAAATATATCTTCGTCCACCTCAAACCACCTGCAAACCAGCCTGCCCCGCGGGTCGAGTATGGGCCTTGACAAAGGCATTCCTGCCGGTTGGCAGCATCGAAATCATTCACGGACCCGAAACTTTCGGAACACAATGGGGATACACGGGAATCCAATTCTGTATACCGAATAACATTCTCGGCACACAGAGAGGATCAGTGTTGGCCGTCTATCTGATCCGCCGCCTCATCCAGGCGGTGATCACCGTGTTCGCCGTCATCTCGCTGGCGTTCCTGCTCGGCAGATCGACCGGAAGTCCCGTGGCCTCTCTCCTGCCGGAAACGGCGAGCGAGGCCGACATCGCGGCGCTGGAAGCCGAACTCGGCTTCGACAAACCGCCGCTGACCCAGTACTTCGACTACGTGACCGGCGTGCTGTCCGGCGATTTCGGTGACTCGTACCAGCAGACCGGCACCTCGTCGATGACGCTGGTCCTGCAACGCCTGCCCGCTTCGCTCCAACTCGGTGTCGCGGGCTTCGCGATCGGTCTCGCACTCGCCTTCGCCGTGGTGCTCGCCATCCACCTGAGCGGCCGCTGGTCGCTGCGCGGGGTAGCGCTCGGTGTCGGCGCGGCGCGACTGGCGGTGCCGGACTTCCTGTTCGGGCTGCTGCTGGTGCTGGTGTTCTCGGTGACGCTCGGCTGGTTGCCCTCGCTCGCCGGTGCCGACCCGCTCGCGATCATCATGCCCGCCCTCACCATCGCCACCGCGCAGTTCGTCGTCTACTCACGGCTGCTGGACAATTCGCTGGTCGCCGAGAGCTCCCAGGACTATGTGTGCACCGCGTACGCGCGCGGCGAGCGCAGATCCTCGGTGCTCCTGCGCGATGTGCTGCCGAACGCGCTGCTGCCGGTGCTCACCATCTCCGGAATCACGCTCGGCACGCTGCTCGGTGGGCTGGTGATCGTCGAAAACGTCTTCGCCTGGCCCGGTTTGGGCACGTTGATGCTCGACGCGGTGTTCAACCGGGACTTTCCGGTGGTCCAGTCCGGGCTGGTGGTGATCGCGACCATCTTCGTGATCGTCAACTTCGGGATCGACGTCCTCTACGGCGTCATCGATCCGAGAGCGAGAGTCCGATGATCCGTCCCCGCGACTACGCCACGATCGCGGGCGTCGCCATGATCCTCGCAGTCGTGCTGTTCTCCCTGCTGTATCCCCTCTTCCCTGGTTACGACCCCTACGGGCAGGAACTCGCGGCCGCGTTCTCCGCGCCGTTCACCACCGGGAACTACCCGCTCGGAACCGATTCGCTCGGTCGCGATCTGGCGAGCAGACTGGCGCTGGCCGGACGGATCACGCTCGGGTTGGTCCTGGTGATCGTGCTGGTCAACGCGGTGATCGGCATGACGGTCGGCACCGTGTCGGGCTACTTCCGCGGTGTCACCGACAGCGTGCTGATGGGTGTCTCTGATGTACAGCTCGCGGTCCCGATGACGCTGGTGATCATGGCGGTGTCGGCGATACGCGGGCCGAGTACCGCGCTGATGGCGACGATCCTCGGCGTCACCTTCTGGGTCGGCTATGCCAGGGTGGCGCGCTCGGTCGCGCTCGGGCTGTCCGGTCGCGATTTCGTGATCGCGCCGAAACTGCTCGGCGCGCGCTCTGGCTGGGTGATGCGCAAGCACGTCGTCGGGCACGTCACGGTCCCTGTGCTGATTCTGGCGACCGCCGATCTCGGCAATGTGCTGATCATGATCTCGTCGTTCGACTATCTCGGCCTCGGCGTGCAACCACCCACTCCCAGTTGGGGATTGATGATCACCGACGGACAGAAGTACCTGCGCCAGGCGCCCTATCTGACGATCGTTCCGGCGGTGGCACTGCTGCTGGTGATCGGCGGAACCCTGTTGGCCAGCCGGCGATTCACCGATGAAGGCCAGGGGTTGCGCCGAGTTCGACGGGCACCACGCGCTCGCCGGGGCCCTCTCGCGAAAGAGGTTGTGGCATGAGCCCATTGCTGGAGATCACCGATCTCACCGTCGGCTACGAGACAGCCGCGGGCGACCGTGTGGTGCTCGTCGACGGGGTGAGCCTGCGCCTGGAGGAGGGCGAGGTGCTCTGTCTCGTCGGCGAATCCGGATCGGGCAAGTCGGTGACGATGCTCGCCGCCCTCGGCCTGCTCCCCCCGGCATTGACGATCTTCTCGGGCAGCGTGCGTTTCCGCGGCGACGAACTCGTCGGCGCCGACGACGAAACCCTGCGACGCCTGCGGGGCGCCGAACTCGGCATGGTCTTCCAGGACCCGATGACCACCCTCAATCCGGTGCGCCGGGTCGGCACGCAGATCGGTCGCGCGCTGGCGGTGCATCAGCGGCTCGACGCAAGGAAACGCAAGCAGCGCGTAGTCGAACTCCTTGCCTCCGTAGGTATCCCACAACCGGCCGAGCGGGCGCGCGCCTATCCCCACCAGTGGTCGGGTGGTATGCGCCAGCGCGCGGTGATCGCCATGGCGATGGCCAACGATCCGGCGGTGCTCATCGCCGACGAGCCGACCACCGCGCTCGACGTGACCATCCAGGCCCAGCTCATGGAGGTGCTGGCACAGGCTCGCGCCCGCAGCGGCGCGGCGATGGTGTTGATCACCCATGATCTCGGGTTGGTCGCCCAGTACGCCGATCGGGTGGCGATCATGTACGCGGGCCGGGTCGTCGAGACCGGCACGGTGTGGCAGATCTTCGACGACGCCGCCCACCCGTACACCCGTGGCCTGCAGGGCAGTCTGCTCGGGCAGGCGGGCGCGGGCCGCGCCTACGCCATCCCCGGCTCGCCACCGTCACCGACGAAACGTCCGGCCGGGTGCGGGTTCGCCCCGCGTTGCGAGTTCGCGGGCAAGAGCCGCGAATGCGACACAGCCCCACCACCTCTCGTCGCCACCGGCGACGGTCGCGCGCTCGCCTGCCCGCCCGCGCTCGCTGCCCCTCTCCGAGAGGACATTTCGGCATGACCGTGATCGGAACCGCAGAGGAAGTGATCCGGGTCGACGGCCTCGAGGTGAGCTTCACCAGCAGGCGCGGTCTCACCGGCAAGCGCAGACTGCGAGCCCTCGACGGCGTGAGCTTCGGGGTCGTACGCGGTGAAACCTTCGGCCTGGTCGGCGAATCCGGTGGCGGGAAGTCCACGCTGGTCCGCACGATCTTCGGCATCAACACCCCGACCGCGGGTTCGGTGCGCATCCTCGGCCACGACCTGGCCGCCCTGCGACCGGCCGCGCGCAGGGCGCTGCGCAACCGGGTGCAGCTGGTGTTCCAGGACCCGTACTCCTCCCTCGACCCGCGAATGAGCGCGCACGACATCATCGCCGAACCGCTCCGGATCGCGGGCGGCTACTCCCGCGCCCGCGTGCTCGAACTGCTCGACCAGGTCGGGCTCGGACCGGACGCGCTCGACCGGCGCCCGGCCGAGTTCTCCGGCGGACAGCGGCAACGGCTCGGGATCGCCAGGGCGCTCGCGCCGAGGCCGGAGGTGCTGGTGCTCGACGAACCGGTGTCCGCGCTCGACGCCTCGGTACAGGCCCAAGTGATCAACCTGCTCCAAGACCTGCAAGAACAGCTCGGCCTGTCGTATCTGTTCATCGCCCACGATCTCTCGGTCGTGCGGCACCTGTCGGACCGGGTCGCGGTGATGCATCTGGGCAAGCTCGTCGAGATCGGCGCCACCGAGGACGTGTTCACCAGTCCCCGGCATCCGTACACGCGCGCGCTGATCGCCTCGGCTCCCGTACCCGACCCCCATCAACGCCGCCGCGACACCTCGACGCTGATCCGCGGCGAACTCCCCGATGCCGCGAATCCACCGAGCGGCTGCACCTTCCGCACCCGCTGCCCGTCGGCGACCGGCGAATGCGCCACGCGCATACCGGAACTCGAGCCGCTCGGGCCCGCCGGGCATGTCGCGGCGTGCCTGCATCCACTTCCCCGCTCCACGAAAGATTAGGAAACCCATGAGACCGATCACCCGCAGTGTGGCTACCGGACTCGCGATCCTCGCGTTCTCCACCGTCACCCTGAGTGCCTGCGCACCCGCGGGCACCGACACCGCGTCCACGAAGACCCTCGTGGTCGGCGCGGTCACCGAACCGACGGACGTGCCGGACCCGATCAGCGACGGTTCGCTGGCAGGCTACAACTACTACTTCGCGACCTTCGACCAGCTCGCCCGATTCGACGCGGAAGGCGTGATCGGCCCGAAGCTCGCGACCTCGTGGGAGCACAACGCCGATTTCACCCAGTGGACGTTCACGATTCGTGAGGACGCGAAGTTCCACAACGGCGAACCGGTGACAGCCTCCGATGTCGCGTTCACCTACAACCAGATCAAGGCGACACCCAACGGCGATCCGGCCACCTATATGGAGATGTTCACCTCCGCCGCCGCCGGTCCCGGCAATACCGTGGTGTTCAGCCTCAACGCCCCCTTCTCCGCGTGGCCGACCATCACCACCGGCGTCTCGATCGTGCCCGAAAGTGTTTACACCAAGCTCGGTTCCGCGGGATTCGCGGCCGCACCGGTCGGCTCGGGGCCGTTCGTGTTCGACCACTACACGCGCGGCGTCGAATACGTCGTCAAGCGCAATCCGAACTACTGGGGCGACAAGGCCGCACTGGAGACCGTGACCTTCAAGACGGTGGCCGACGCCGACGCCCGACTCAACGGTGTTCAGTCCGGCAGTCTCGATGTGGCCTTGATTGCGCCCAATCAGGTTGCCGCCGTCGATGGTTCGAAGAGTGTGCACATCGAGTCGCGGGTCTCCAACGGCGTCACCTTCCTCGGCATGAACACCACGGCGGGTCCGCTGGCCGACCAGCGGGTACGCGAGGCGATCGCACTGTCGATCGACCGGGACGCCATCGTCAAGAGTCTGCTCGCGGGCCGCGCGACGGTCGACAGCCAACTGGTCGCCAAGAACGTCGGCGGCTACGACCCGAAATATTCTGCGCCGGTGCGTGATACGGCCAAGGCCAAACAGCTGCTGGCCGCGGCGGGCTACAACGGCACGCCGATCCCCTTCCAGTACGCGACGAACGGACGCATCCCGCTGAGCTCCGAGATCGCCCAGTCGATCCAGGCGAACCTTGCCGAAGTCGGCATCACCATCACCCTGCACGGCACCGACCAGAGCAGCCATTCCCAGATGATCTACACGAAGAAGGCCGCCACCGGCATCTACCTCAACACCTACGCGCCGTCCACCATGGACGGCGACGCCCCGATCGCCTCGATGTTCGGCGGGCAGTGGAACGACTACGCGATGCTGCCGGAAACCCAGGCCCTGGTCGCCAAGACCCGGACCGTCGCCGGACAGGCCAGGATCGATGTCTACCGAGATCTGTTCACCCTCAACGATTCCAAGGCGCTGCTGCTCGGCCTCTACACCCCCGATGCCAGCTACGCGGTGGACCCGGCGCTGAACTGGAAGCCGCGGGCGGACGGGATGATCACCGTCGACGCCGCGACCTTCGGCAAGGACTGAGCGCGTGGGTGATTCGCTGTTGATCACTGACGTTCGCCCCTGGGGCGGCCCGCCGGTGGACCTGCTGATCGAGAACGGCACGGTGGCCGCGGTATCCGCGGCCACCGGTTCGCCGGTGCCCGCCGGCGACCTCGTCGACGGCGCGGGCCGGTTGATCCTGCCCGCACTGTCGGATGTGCACCTGCATCTCGACTCGAGCAGGCTCGGGCTGCCGT
>NZ_JBHWZY010000347.1:0-6836 GCF_042727815.1 Nocardia sp. NPDC060220 | reverse complement strand
GCTATGTCGCGGTCCGCGGCGGCATCGACGTCCCTCCGGTGCTGGGCGCGCGGGCGACCGACACCCTGGGCAGCCTCGGCCCGCCCGTGCTTTCGGCCGGGATCCTGGCGAGGATATCGATCGCGATATCCGTTGCCGCGGTGTGCATCTGGTCGTCGGTCAGATCGAGATCGCCCATCATCGACAGGCTCCAGCTGATGGCGAGCAGTGCCTGCCGTGCGTGGTAGATGTCCAGCGCAGCACCGTCGGGCGCGGTCATGAGGTCGGCGAGCACGCGGAACTGGTAGCGCAGGCCCGCGCCGAAACCGAGGTCGCGGAACGCGGGCTGGTTCTCGTGCCAGAACCGCACCATGTCACGGCCGAGGCTGTGCAGCAGCGCGCTGTAGCGGCGCAGGATCTGCTCGGCCCGTTCGGAACCCGGCGGTGCCTGTTCGGCCCAGGTGACGATGTCGTCGATGCCACGGCGCAGATCGTCGGACAGGCTGACGACGATGTCTTCCTTGGTTCGGAAGTGGTAGTACAGCGCGGCTTTGGTGACGCCGAGCCGCTCGGCGATCTCGCGCAGCGAGGTCTTCTCGTACCCGCGCTCGGAGAACAGTTCCATCGCCACCGTGCGAATACGTTCCCTGGTGTCGCTACGACGTCCGTCCACGGGGCTTTCCTTTGCTTGACGACCGGCTAGGGGGAGCCTACCGTCGGACCATGACCGAGATCACTAGCCGGTCGGCAAGTTAGTTTGAAGGAGGGGCAGATGACACACGTGAACGCACCTACCGCAGGGGTGGCGCTGACAGCGATCGGCGTCGCGCTGATCCGCGAGCAGGAGTCGCGCAGGCCGGATCGGCTCTACGCCGACCCGCTCGCTACGGCGTTCGTCGACGCGGCGCGACGTGACTTCACCCGCACCGGGGCGGGCGCCGCGAAATGGGAGCGAGTCGAGGCCGTGGCCGAACAGTTCTTCGCGGGAAGATCCGTCGGGGTCCGTCTGGTCGACGACCGGGTGACCGAAGCCGTCGCCGCCGGATGCAGGCAGATCGTTCTGCTCGGCGCCGGTCTGGACACCCGCGCGTTCCGGATGGGTCTGCCCGCCGACGTCACCGTCTACGAACTGGACCTGCCCGAGTTGTTCGCCTTCAAGGAGTCGGTACTGCGCGCACTGCACGCCACGCCGACCACGCAACGACACGTCCTACCGATCGACCTGCGCACCGACTGGGCTGTTCCGCTGCGCGAGCGGGGATTTAGGCCCGAGCTGCCGACTCACTGGATCGACGAGGGCGCGCTCCCGTACCTCCCACCCGAGGATCATCTCCGCACGGTGGCGACGCTGACGACACTGTCCGCGCCCGGCAGCCACTTCGGTCTCAGCCGGTTCGCGGTCGACCCCGAGGCTGCGCCCTATGCCGAATTGCGTCGACTCGTCGCCGGTGACGACGCCGGTATGCCACCGTCGGACGCCGGGCGCCCGGGGGAGCAGTGGCTACTCGAGCACGGCTGGCACACCCGGTTCCGCGCTTGGGACGACATGATCGTTCCCCTCGGCAGAGACGTGGCGGTGAACGACCCGGAGGTCGGCGTCGTGCTCGCCGAGCGGGTGTGACGGAAGGCAAACCATGTCGCGTCGAGGCGTCGGCGGTTGTCGAGGTCGTTCCGGCGACGTGAACGCGATCACCGACCGCTCGCCTCGGGCCGGTCGCCCCAGGTCTGCGTGGGGGTGAAACATGCGCGCTCGCTGCACTTTCGGCGTGCCTGTGAGCACCGACACGGCAGCGGTCACCCTCGTGTGCTCCGTGGTCGCGCTCACAGGTGGGCCTACCTGGTCAAAGGCACCTCGCGGCGCTGATAGGCTGACGGGCGAGTTAGGCATCCTTTAACGGACCGTCCGGTGAGGCGGGGAAGGAGGTCGGCATGGCTGTGCCCGAACGGGCGGCCAAAACCGGCGCGGGCGAAACATCGCAGCGGCACACCCCGGAGTGGGTGGCGGCCGGACGCGAGCTGTTGTCGCCATCGGACGTCACCAGGACCGTAGCGCGCATCGCGCATCAGATCATCGAGAAGACCGCCTTGGATTCCGGCGACGCCGACGCACCTCGGGTGGTTCTCATGGGAATCCCGACGCGCGGCACCACCCTGGCCAATCGGCTGGCGGACAAGATCGAGGAATTCTCCGGTGTGCGCCCCGCCCTCGGCTCCCTCGACATCACGCTGTACCGCGACGACCTGCGCAGTCGCCCGCACCGCCCGCTCGAACGCACCTCGGTGCCCGACGGCGGCATCGAGAACTCCCTGGTCGTCCTCGTCGACGACGTGCTGTTCTCCGGCCGCACGGTCCGCTCCGCCCTGGACGGCCTGCGCGACCTCGGCCGCCCCCGCGCCGTGCAACTGGCCGTGCTCATCGACCGCGGCCACCGCGAACTGCCGATCCGCGCCGACTACGTGGGCAAGAACGTGCCGACCTCGCGCGCCGAGGACATCTCGGTGCTGATGGTCGAGCACGACGGTCGTGACGGTGTGTATCTGCATCAGGAAGGTCAAGAGTGAAGCATTTGCTGACGGTCGCCGACCTGGATCGCGGCGCCGCCACCGAACTCCTCGACGAAGCTGAGCGCTTCGAACAGGCGCTGCTGGGCCGCGAGGTGAAGAAGCTGCCGACCCTGCGCGGACGCACCGTGATGACGGTGTTCTACGAGAACTCCACCCGCACCCGCGTGTCCTTCGAGGTCGCGGGCAAGTGGATGAGCGCCGACGTGATCAATGTGAGTGCGTCGAGTTCCTCTGTCTCCAAAGGTGAATCGCTGCGCGACACCGCCCTCACCCTGCACGCGGCGGGCGCCGACGCGCTGATCGTGCGGCACCCGGCGTCGGGTGCCGCGCACCAGATCGCGCGCTGGATGGAGCAGTGGGCGCGCGAGGAGAACCGCGCCGCCCCGTCGATCATCAACGCGGGCGACGGCACCCACCAGCACCCCACTCAGGCCCTGCTCGACGCACTCACCCTGCGCCAGCGCCTCGGCGACATCGAGGGCAAGCGGATCGTGCTGGTCGGCGACATCCTGCACAGCCGGGTCGCCCGCTCGAACGTCTCCCTGCTCAACACCCTCGGTGCCGAAGTGGTCCTGGTGGCGCCGCGCACGCTGCTGCCGGTCGGCGTGGAGGCCTGGCCCTGCCGGGTCTCGTCCTCGCTGGACGCGGAACTGCCCGGCGCCGACGCGGTGATGATGCTGCGGGTGCAGGCGGAGCGGATGAACGGCGGGTTCTTCCCGTCGGCCCGCGAGTATTCGATCAACTACGGACTGTCCGAGCGCAGGCTCGCACTGCTCGGCGACGACGCGGTGGTACTGCATCCCGGCCCGATGCTGCGCGGCATGGAAATCGCCTCTGCGGTCGCGGATTCGCCGAAATCGGCTGTGCTGCAGCAGGTCTCGAACGGAGTGCACATGCGGATGGCCGTGTTGTTCCGGCTGCTCGTGGGTCAGGAGGAAACGGTATGAGTGAGCTGCTGATCAAGAACGTCAAGCCCTACGGCGAAGGCGACCCCGTCGACGTCCTGGTGCGCGGCACCCTCATCGCCGACATCGGCACGGGCCTCACGGCGTCCGACGGCGCCGAGGTGATCGAGGGCAACGGCCAGATCCTGCTGCCCGGCTTCGTCGACCTGCACACGCACCTGCGTGAACCCGGCCGCGAAGACACCGAGACCATCGAAACCGGTTCCGCCGCCGCCGCACTGGGCGGCTACACCGCGGTGTTCGCGATGGCCAACACCAGCCCGGTCGCCGACTCGGTCGTCATCACCGACCACGTGTGGCGCCGCGGCCAGGAAGTCGGCCTCGTCGACGTATTCCCGGTCGGTGCCGTGACGGTCGGCCTGCAGGGCAAGCAGCTCGCCGAGATGGGCACCATGGCCGCCGGTATCGGCCAGGTCAGGATGTTCTCCGACGACGGTCACTGCGTCGACGACCCGCTGATCATGCGTCGCGCCCTCGAATACGCGAACTCGCTGGGCGTGCTCATCGCCCAGCACGCCGAGGAACCGCGCCTGACCAAGAACGCCATCGCGCACGAAGGCCCCAACGCCGCGCGCCTCGGACTGCACGGCTGGCCGCGCGCCGCCGAGGAGTCGATCGTCGCGCGTGACGCACTGCTGGCCCGCGACGCGAACGCCCGCGTGCACATCTGCCACGCCTCCACCGCGGGCACCGTCGAACTGGTGAAATGGGCCAAGTCCCAAGGTATCTCGATCACCGCCGAGGTCACCCCGCACCATCTGCTGCTCGACGACTCGCGCCTGGAAACCTACGACGCGGTCAACAAGGTGAACCCGCCGCTGCGCGAATCCACCGACGTGGCGGCCCTGCGCCAGGCACTGGCCGACGGCATCATCGACTGCGTCGCCACCGACCACGCCCCGCACGCCGAGCAGGACAAGTGCTGCGAATTCGCGGCCGCCCGCCCCGGCATGCTCGGGCTGGAGACGGCGCTGTCGATCATCGTGCAGACGATGGTCGAGCCCGGCCTGCTCGACTGGCGCGGCGTCGCGAAGGTGATGAGCGAGAAGCCCGCCGCGATCGTCGGCCTCGACGACCACGGCCGCCCGATCGCGGTCGGCGAGCCCGCCAACCTCACGCTGATCGACCCCGACGCCGAGTGGACGGTGCGCGGCGCCGAGCTGGCGAGTATCTCGAACAACACACCGTTCGAGGACATGACGTTCCCGGCCGAGGTCACAGCCACTGTGCTGCGCGGCCGGGTAACTGCCCGCGAGGGCAAGGCGGTCGGGATCTAGGGAGGCCAGGACGTGGAAAGAACGCTGTGGGTAGTCGGGCTGCTGGCATTTTTCATTGTGTGCCTGTGGCTGATGTACCGGGCTTGGCAGAAGAAGGCCACGCGACAGCAGGCACGCATCGGCGAACTGCCGACGGTGCCGGCCGAACTGGGCGCACAACTACTGGAACCGACCACCGGCATGTACCTGGGCAGCACCATCGCGCCCAGCTGGCAGGACCGGATCGCGGTCGGTGACCTGGGATTCCGGGCGACCGCCGAACTGACGCGGTTCGAACGCGGAATTCTGCTCGAACGCGACGGCGCCACGGTGATCTGGATTCCGCAGGAATCGGTGACAGCCGTGCGTACCGAGCGCGGACACGCGGGCAAAGTGATGACCGAAAATGGTGTGCTGGTAATTCGCTGGACACTGCCGACCGGAACCGAGATCGATACCGGATTCCGGGGCGACGACAAGACGGTGTACCCGGCATGGACTGCGGATACCAGGGTGACGACGGGAGACGATGAATGAGCACAGTGAAGGCAGCCTTGGTGCTCGAGGACGGCCGCGTATTCCGCGGTACCGCCTTCGGCGCCGAGGGACAGACACTCGGTGAGGCCGTGTTCTGCACGGCGATGACCGGGTACCAGGAAACCCTGACCGACCCCAGCTACGCCCGCCAGATCGTGGTGGCCACGGCCCCGCAGATCGGCAACACCGGCTGGAACGACGAGGACGACGAGTCCGCCAAGATCTGGGTCGCCGGCTACGCCGTGCGCGACCCCTCGCGGGTCTCCTCCAACTGGCGCGCCACCGGCACGCTGACCGACGAGCTCGACCGCCAGGACGTGGCCGGCATCGCGGGCATCGACACCCGCGCGGTGGTCCGCCACCTGCGCAGCCGCGGCTCGATGAAAGCGGGCATCTTCTCCGGCGCGGCACTGGCCAACGACGAGGAACTTCTCGCCCGGGTGAACGGCCAGGCCTCGATGCTGGGCGCTGACCTCGCCGAAGAGGTCAGCACCGACGCGATGTACACGATCGAACCGATCGGTGACCACAAGTTCACCGTCGTCGCGGTCGACCTCGGCATCAAGACCAACACCCCGCGCATGTTCGCCGAGCGCGGCGTGCGCACCCACGTGGTGCCGTCGAACACCTCCCTCGACGACATTCTCGCGCTGAACCCCAACGGGGTCTTCCTGTCGAACGGCCCCGGCGACCCGGCCACCCAGACCGGCGCCATCGCGCTCACCCAGGGTGTCCTGGAACGCGGAATCCCGCTGTTCGGCATCTGCTTCGGCAACCAGATCCTGGGCCGGGCACTGGGCCGCAGCACCTACAAGATGAAGTTCGGCCACCGCGGCATCAACATCCCGGTGATCGAAGAGGGCACCGGCCGCGTGTCCATCACCGCCCAGAACCACGGCTTCGCCCTCGAGGGCGAGCGCGGCGAGGTGTTCGACACCCCGTTCGGCAAGGCCGAGGTCTCCCACATCTGCGCCAACGACGGCACCGTCGAAGGGGTCCGGCTGATCGACGGCCGCGCCTTCTCGGTGCAGTACCACCCCGAGGCCGCCGCAGGCCCGCACGACGCCGCATACCTGTTCGACCGTTTCGCCGGTCTCATGGATCGAGGCTGATGTAGTGACCAGTGACCGGATGCGAATCGAATCGCTCAGGATCCAGAATTATCGGGCGCTTCGGGATGTCACGTTCAAGAACCTCACGCCACTGACCGTTCTTTGTGGACCCAATGGCAGCGGTAAATCGACCGTTTTCGATGTATTTGCGTTTTTGAACGAGGCATTCACAACTGGACTAAGGCCTGCATGGGACCGGCGTAACAGGATGGACGGTATTCGAAGTAGAGGATCCGATGGTCCGATTGGTTTCGAATTCAAATATCGCGCAGCTGGCCCAGATGGAAAGCGTCGACTGGTTACTTATCTGCTGAAGCTGGATGAGGAGATGCATGGTCCGGTCGTAGTCGAGGAAAAATTGCTGTGGACAACTGCGCCAGGGCAAGGGCGTCCTCGTGAGATTTTGAGCTATTCCAGAGGGG
>NZ_JBHWZY010000346.1:0-6864 GCF_042727815.1 Nocardia sp. NPDC060220 | reverse complement strand
GCTCTGACTCGAATAAAGTTACGTGCCGACAAACACGAAGTCAAATCGGCTGGTCAGGGGCCCTATTTCGGTGCATCTACCCGTTCGACCTGTCCGCCGAGCGCCTGCATCTGCTCGACGAATCGGGGGTAGCCGCGGTCGATGTGATAGACGTCGTGCACTTCGGTAACGCCGTCAGCGACGAGGCCGGCGAGCACCAGGCCCGCACCCGCGCGGATGTCGGAAGACCAGACCGGCGCACTCGACAACCGCGGGATTCCACGGACCACCGCATGGTGACCGTCGGTCCGGGCGTCGGAGCCGAGCCGGATCATCTCCTCCACGAAACGGAACCGCGCCTCGAAGACGTTCTCGGTGATCATCGAGGTGCCGTCGGCGATAGCGGCCAGGCCGATGGCCATCGGCTGCAGGTCGGTCGGGAAACCGGGGAACGGCAGCGTCGCGAAGTTCACCGCACGCGGCCGCTCGGCCTGCACGACCCGGAAACCGTTGGGCTCGTAGGAGATTCGCGCGCCGGCCGAACGCAGCTTGTCCAGCACCAGCGCCAGGTGCTTGGGGTTGACGCCGGTGACCCGGACATCGCCGGTGGTCATCGCGGCGGCGATCCCCCAGGTAGCGGCGACGATACGGTCGCCGATCACCCGATGTGTGGTGGGCGAGAGGCTCTTGACGCCCTGCACGGTGAGCACGGAGGAACCGGCACCGTCGATCTGCGCACCCATCTGTACGAGCATGGTGCACAGGTCGACGATGTCGGGCTCGCGCGCCGCATTGTCGATGACCGTCTCCCCCTCGGCCAGGACCGCGGCCATCAGGATGTTCTCGGTCGCGCCCACCGACGGGAAGTCGAGGCGGATCCGCGCGCCCTGCAACTGTTCGGCCGACGCCACGACGCAACCGTGCTCGATCGCACTGGTCGCACCGAGCAGGCGTAGGCCCGCCTGGTGCATGTCAAGGGGTCGCGAACCGATCGCATCGCCACCGGGCAGCGCCACCACGGCGCGTTTGCAGCGCGCCATCAGCGGACCGAGCACACACACCGAGGCGCGGAACTGGGTCACCGCGGGGAAGTCCGCGTGGTACTTGGGCTCGGCGGGGGTATCGATCGTCACCACCGAGTTGTCGCCGCCGACATCGTCGGAGATCGTCACATCGCAGCCGAGGCCGCGCAGCACCTCCGCCATCAAGGGGACATCGAGGATGTCCGGGCAGTTGGTGATGGTGGTCGTGCCCTCGGCCAGCAACGAGGCAGCCATCAGCTTCAGCACGCTGTTCTTCGCGCCGCCGACCGCGACCTCGCCGACGAGTCGATTGCCGCCGGAGACCAGAAACCGTTCGCTCACCACGCCAGCTTATCGACCGCCACGCGACGACACGCCCCCCTGCCACGAAAGAACAAGAAACCGACCGATTCTCCGCGTCGGAGAGTCGCTTTCAGCGTGGTAGCCCGCCGCCGGGCTGCCACAACACGTCACCGGAAGGATTGGTGGCGCGGCTGAGGATGAACAGCAGGTCCGAGAGTCGATTCAGATATTTCGCGGGCAGCACACTGGTGTCGTCAGGGTGCGTTTCGACAGCGGACCACGCGGATCGCTCGGCGCGCCGCACCACAGTGCGGGCTGTGTGCAACAACGCAGCCAACGGCGTGCCGCCGGGCAGAATGAACGAATTCAGCGGTGCCAGACCGTCGTTGAACTCGTCGCACCACTTCTCGAGCCGGTCGATATAGGGCTGGGTGATGCGCAGCGGCGGATACTTCGGTTCGGCGACAACCGGGGTGGACAGATCGGCGCCCGCGTCGAACAGATCGTTCTGGATCTGGCGCAGCACCGTCAGCACAGGGGGTTCGGGCGCACCGAGAGCGACGGCGACACCGAGTGCGGCATTGGCCTCGTCGCAGTCGGCGTAGGCGATCAGCCGGGGATCGTTCTTGGCGACACGGGAGAAATCGCTGAGACCGGTCGTCCCGTCGTCGCCCGTGCGGGTATAGATCCGGGTCAAATGCACGCTCACGACGGGCCTCCACGAGTGCGGCGGGCGCGATCGGACGGTCGCGACTCCACCCAGGACAGAAAAGCCGCCATCGAACCGCGGTCGAGCGCGAGCTCGAATTTGCTGTGCGGATCGGTGACGGCTACCACCACGATGTCATCGCTCATGATGTCGAATTCGTCGCCCTGCGGCGCTCGGCGCTCGACGATCTCGAGGCCCTGCCGATGCACCGTGGAGTCGGGTCCGAATTTCAGGCTGGTCAATTTGAAGAAGACGAGGCGATCCTCGTCGTAGCGAATGAGCCCGTGCCGCCAGCCTTGGCCGCCGCGCGCGGGCAGTGAACGTAGGAGCGCGGCCGTGCCCCCGCGGCGCAACATCACCAGGCGATAGGTCGACGCACCGGCTACGAACACGAGCGTCAGCACCAGAATGATCAGGAGAACCATCCCGGTTTGCAATGCCGTACGCCCTTTCGCTCTAGCCGGTGTCAAAGACACCCCCGCCCAGACATTCAATCACGCCCACTACGCGGTGCTCCGGCCGGATCGTCTATCCCCACGAAAAGGCGGTGCAAACAACTCTGCCGGCGAGGAACCGAAGTTCCTCGCCGGCAGAGAGTCGTACTACTGCGATCAGTCGGTCACGGTCGCTTCGACCGCACGCACCTGGCCCTGGGCCGCGCGCAGCTCCACCTCGGTGGCGCTCGCATCGGCCAGCACCTTGCGTGCCGCGTCGACGTCGACCTCACCCGCGAGATCCGCGGACTCGGCCAGCACCCGCACGGTGTCGGCGGTGACCGAGAAGAAGCCGCCGTGCACCGCGGCGACGATCCGCTCGCCGTCGGTCGACACGATGGAGACCGTGCCGCCCTCGACGAGCTGACCGAGCAGCGGCTCGTGGCCTGCCATGATGCCGATCTGACCCTCGGTGGTCTGCGCGCTGACGAACGAAGCCTGGCCGGACCAGATCTTGCGCTCGACAGCTACGAGATCAACTGTCATCTCCGCCATAGTGGACTACTTCCCGAGGATCTTCTTCGCGGCTGCCTCGACGTCGTCGAGACCACCGCAGGAGTTGAACGCCTGCTCCGGGTAGTGGTCGAACTCGCCCTTGCAGACACGGTCGAAGTCGTCGATGGTCTGCTCCAGCGGAACGACCGAGCCGACCTGGCCGGTGAACTTCTCGGCGACGATGAAGTTCTGACCGAGGAACTTCTCCAGGCGACGGGCGCGACCGACGAGGACCTTGTCCTCTTCGGAGAGCTCGTCCATGCCGAGGATGGCGATGATGTCCTGCAGTTCCTTGTACTTCTGCAGGATCCGCTTGACCTCGTTGGCAACCCGGAAGTGGCGCTCGCCGACGATCGAAGCCTCGAGGATACGAGAGGTCGAGGTCAGCGGGTCGACGGCCGGGTAGATGCCCTTCTGCGAGATCGGGCGCGAAAGCTCGGTCGTCGCATCCAGGTGGGCGAAGGTGGTCGCCGGCGCCGGGTCGGTGTAGTCGTCGGCGGGGACGTAGATCGCCTGCAGCGAGGTGATCGAGCGACCCTTGGTCGAGGTGATGCGCTCCTGGAGCTGACCCATCTCGTCCGCCAGCGTCGGCTGGTAACCCACGGCCGAAGGCATGCGACCCAGCAGGGTCGAGACCTCGGAACCGGCCTGGGTGAAACGGAAGATGTTGTCGATGAAGAGCAGCACGTCCTGGTGCTGGACATCGCGGAAGTACTCCGCCATGGTCAGCGCCGACAGGGCCACGCGCATACGCGTGCCCGGCGGCTCGTCCATCTGGCCGAAGACGAGGGCGGTGTCCGGAAGGACGCCCATCTCTTCCATTTCCAGACGGAGGTCGGTGCCCTCACGAGTACGCTCACCGACGCCCGCGAACACCGAGGTGCCCGAGAACTCGCGAGCGATACGGGTGATCATCTCCTGGATCAGCACGGTCTTGCCGACACCGGCACCACCGAACAGACCGATCTTGCCGCCCTTGACGTACGGGGTCAGCAGGTCGATGACCTTGACGCCGGTCTCGAGGATCTCGGTCTTGCCCTCGAGCTGGTCGAAGCTCGGCGGCTGACGGTGGATGCCCCACTGCTCGCCGTCCCGGCCGAGGCCGGGGGTGTCGAGGCAGTCACCGAGGGCGTTGAACACGTGGCCCTTGACGATGTCGCCGACGGGCACCGAGATCGGCTTGCCGGTGTCGGTGACGGTCGCGCCACGGACCAGGCCGTCGGTCGGCTGCATCGAGATGGTGCGCACGATGTTGTCGCCGAGGTGCTGAGCGACCTCGAGGGTGAGGGTCTTGGCCACCGACGGGAGCTCGATGTCGGAGTTCAGAGCGTTGAACAGCTCGGGGATGGCGCCACGCGGGAACTCGACGTCCACGACGGGGCCGATGACACGGACGACGCGACCAGCGGTTTCGCCCGCCTTCTTCGCGTTGTCCTGAGTGACAGCTGCGGTCATTAGATTGGTTCTCTTCCTGCGCTTCTTAGTCGCGGTCCGAGCTCGACGCCAGCGCATTGACGCCGCCGACGATTTCGCTGATTTCCTGCGTGATCTGGGCCTGACGCACCGAGTTCGCCTCGCGCTGGAGCACATTGGCCAGCTCGTTGGCGTTATCGGTCGCCGCCTTCATTGCGGTGCGCCGAGCCGCGGACTCGGATGCCGCTGCCTCGAGCAACGATGCGTAGATACGCGTGTTGATGTACTTGGGCAGCAGAGCCCCGAGCAGCACATCGGCGTCCGGCTCGAACTCGTACTGCGCCGTGGCCACCGCGTTCGGCGAATCCGACATGATGTCGTCACCGAGCTCGTAGTTCTCGTCGACGTAGCTGACCTGGATCGGCGCCAGACGGCGCACCTCCGGGTTCTGGGTCAGCATCGAGACGAACTTGGTGTACACGATGTGCAGCTCGTCGACACCCTCGATGGTTCCGGTGCCGTCGAGCGAGGGGACCTCGCTGTCGGAGCCGGCCATGAAGGCCTCGACCAGGTGCTGGCACGCGGCCGAGGCATCGGTGTACTTGGGCTGCTGGGAGAAGCCGAACCACGACGCCTGGAACGGACGGTTGCGGAACTTGTAGTACGTGATGCCCTTGCTGCCCATCACGTACAGAACGGGTTCCTTGCCGTCGCCACGCAGCGTGGTCATGAGCTCTTCGGCACGCTTGAGCACGTTCGAGTTGTAGCCACCGCACATACCGCTGTCACTGGTGATCACCAGGACAGCGGCCCGACGAGCGTTGGGACGCTCGGTCAGCAGCGGGTGCGACAGGTTCTTCGAAGCGCTCGCCAGTTCGCCGAGGACCTTGGTGATCTCCTCGGCGTACGGCTTGGCAGCCGCAACCCTGGCCTGGGCCTTGGAAATTCGCGAGGTCGCGATCAGTTCCTGAGCCTTGGTGATCTTCTTGATCGAATTCACACCACGAATGCGGGAGCGCAATTCGCGCAAACTTGCCACTCGCGGTTCACACTCCCTTCATTCGCCAGATCGGAAATTGCCGACATCATGACCCGGCTTACTTGTCGACGTGCTTGCGGGTGACCGACAGCGACTCGACCTCTTCGTGGTCCAGCTCGCCCGCGGCAGCCTCGTTCACGATGCGATTGCCGTTCGAATCGAGGAAGCCCTGCTTGAACTTGTCGGTCTCGGCCTTGATCGCGTCGGCGGCCTCGCCGGCGAGCGGCTTCTTGCCACCCTCGAGCGCGTCGAACGAGCTCTGGGTCGCGCCGTGCAGGTACTCGAGCAGCTCGGCGGTGAAGCGACGCACGTCTTCGACGGGCACCGACTCGTAGTAACCGGCGTCGACCAGGAAGATCGAGACGACCTGATCCTCGACCGAGACCGGGGAGTACTGGTCCTGCTTGAGCAGCTCGACCCAGCGGGCGCCACGCTCGAGCTGCGCCAGCGACGCGGCGTCGAGGTCGGAGGCGAAGGCGGAGAACGCCTCCAGCTCGCGGTACTGCGCCATTTCCAGACGCAGCGAACCGGCGACCTTCTTCATGGCCTTGGTCTGGGCGGCGCCACCGACACGGGAGACCGAGGTACCGACGTTGATCGCCGGGCGGACGCCCTTGTTGAACAGGTCGGACTCGAGGAAGACCTGGCCGTCGGTGATGGAGATGACGTTGGTCGGGATGAACGCCGAGACGTCGTTGGCCTTGGTCTCGATGATCGGCAGACCGGTCATCGAGCCGGCGCCCATCTCGTCGGACAGCTTCGCGCAACGCTCCAGCAGACGGGAGTGCAGGTAGAAGACGTCACCGGGGTACGCCTCGCGGCCCGGCGGACGACGCAGCAGCAGCGAGATGGCGCGGTACGCCTCGGCCTGCTTGGTCAGGTCGTCGAACACGATGAGGACGTGCTTGCCCTGGTACATCCAGTGCTGGCCGATGGCCGAACCGGTGTACGGAGCCAGCCACTTGAAGCCGGCGGAATCGGAGGCCGGGGCAGCGACGATGGTGGTGTACTCCATCGCGCCGTGCTCCTCGAGCGCGGTCTTGACGCCCGCGATGGTGGAGCCCTTCTGGCCGATCGCGACGTAGATGCAGCGAACCTGCTTGTCGGCGTCGCCGGTCTCCCAGTTCGCCTTCTGGTTCAGGATCGCGTCGATCGCGACGGCGGTCTTGCCCGTCTTGCGGTCGCCGATGATCAGCTGACGCTGGCCGCGACCGATGGCGGTCAGCGCGTCGATCGCGGTGATGCCGGTGGCCAGCGGCTCCTCGACCGGCTGACGTTCCAGCACAGACGCGGCCTGCAGCTCCAGCACGCGGCGCTCGTCGGCCTCGATCTCGCCCAGGCCGTCGATCGGCTGGCCGAGCGGGTTGACGACGCGACCGAGGAACTTGTCACCCACGGGGACGGAGAGCA
>NZ_JBHWZY010000345.1:0-6894 GCF_042727815.1 Nocardia sp. NPDC060220 | reverse complement strand
GCTCCTACGCCGGGCGCGACGCTATCCGTGCGCTACAGACCCAGATCGCGGCCGATCAGTTCCTTCATGATCTCGTTGGAGCCCGCCCAGATCTTGGTCACCCTGGCGTCCATCCACGCCCGCGCGACCCGGTATTCACGCATGTAGCCGTAGCCGCCGTGCAACTGCACACACGCGTCGAGCACGTCGTTCTGCACCTGCGCCGACCACCACTTGGCCTTCGCCGCGTCGACCGCGGACAGCTCACCGGCAGCGTGGGCGACGATGCCCTGATCGACGAACGCCTGTGTCACTTCGATTTTGGTGACCAGCTCGGCGAACAGGAACTTGTTGTACTGGAAGCTACCGATCTGCTGCCCGAATGCCTTGCGCTCCTTGGCGTACTGCAGCGTCTCGTCCAGGATCGCCGAGGCGTGCGCGAGGTTGGAGACCGCCGCGCCGATGCGTTCCTGCGGCAGCCGCTCCATCATGGCGATGAAGCCACGGTCGGCCTCGCCGAGCCGGTTGGCGTCGGGGACACGCACATTGTCGAAGAACAGTTCGGCGGTATCGGATTCGGGCTGACCGACCTTGTCGAGCTTGCGACCACGAGTGAAGCCGTCCATGCCGGTCTCGATGACGAACAGCGTGATGCCCTTGGCCTTCTTCTCCGGGCTGGTGCGGGCGGCGACGATCACCAGGTCGGCGTTGAAACCGTTGGTGATGAACGTCTTCGAGCCGTTGATGATCCAGTCGTCGCCGTCGCGCACGGCGGTGGTCTTCAGTGCGGCCAGGTCGGAGCCGCCCGACGGCTCGGTCATGCCGATGGCCGTGATGATCTCGCCGGTGCAGAACTTCGGGAGCCAGCGCTGCTTCTGCTCATCGGTGGTGAGCTCGACCAGGTAGGGCGCGCACACGTCGTAGTGGATGCCGAACGAGGACGCGATCGCGGCGCTCGCCTTCGACAGCTCCTCGCCGAACACCGCGTTGAAGCGGTAGTCGCCCGCGTCGCTGCCACCGAACTCCTCGGGCACTCCGAGGCCGAGGTAGCCGAGTTCACCTGCCGCGAGCCAGGTTTCACGGTCGATCGCCCGTTCTTCGACGAAGCGTTCGGCATTCGGCTCGATCGAGCGCTTGACGAACTCGGCGACCGACGCGCGGAAGGCGTCGTGATCCTCGGTAAAGATGGAGCGCTTCATGGTGTCCTTTCGCTGACTTACTGTTCGGGCCGTTCGCCCAGCAGAACCAATGACGCCCGGACAACTCTGGCCGCGTCGGGTTCCTCACCGCTGATCACATCGGTGTAGATGAAGGTCTCGGTGATCCGCACCAGCAGCAGCGCCAACTCGGGCACCGGCAGCAGCGGATCGAGATTCTCGGCCGAAATCTCCTCGGCGAGTAGCTCTTCCACGATCGCGACGACGCGGTGCTGCACCGATCCCGCGCGTGTGGTGAGCAGTCGCAGCGACCGCTCGGGTTCGCGCAGCAGGAACTGGCGGAAGGCGTAGGAGGTGTTGGTGGCCTGGGCGAAATCACCGAGGATCGTCGCGATGCGGTACGCGCCGTGGCCGGGAGCCGCGGCGGCCGCGCGACGCAAGGTCGGCTCGGCGACCGACCAGATCACCTCGGCGAGTAGTTCGTCGCGCCCGCCGACCCATCGGAACAGCGTCGCCCGGTTCACCCCGAGCGCGACGGCGAGTTCCTTCATCTCGAGTCGGTGCCCGGCCAGGAATACGGCCCTGGCGGCGCGGAACGCGCTCACGGCATCGGGACGCGCCGCGGCGTCCTGGAGTCGCTTCTCCAACGCCGTCTGCTCGATCACGTCACCTCCATGCACCGTTTCCTACAGTGTATGAACCGTGCAACGTCTGTCAATGTGTTGCACTCCGGGCACAAGACGCGGGCACAAAAAAACTCCCCGGTCACCATGACCGAGGAGTTCTCTCTGTAGCCCCGACGGGATTCGAACCCGCGCTACCGCCTTGAGAGGGCGGCGTCCTAGGCCGCTAGACGACGGGGCCAGAACTACAGCTCACCGGGGTGAGCCGCGCGGAACATACGATAGCCGACGACCTGGTGATCGACCAAAACGGGTGGTGACCGCAGATCGAGGCGCCCTGCGTTCGGCTGTGGCCGGGCGGCGGGTTTGTGTCCGTGACCGGTTGACCGCCCTCTGGCAGCGGGGCAAGGTGGGGCCATGACCAGCAAAGAGCTGCGCGGTGGGGTGGAGATGAGCAATCTCGATCAGCCGTTGTTCGACGGGGCCGAGGCGACCAAACGGGATCTGGTCGACTATCTCGAGTTCGTGGGGGAGCGGCTCGTTCGGGTGTTGCGGGGGCGGGCGCTGTCGGTGGTGCGGGTGCGGCCGGGGCAGGAGCCGTTCATGCAGAAGAACCTGCCGAAATACACTCCGGACTGGGTTCCGCGCGCGACGGTGTGGGCCGAGAGCTCGCATCGCGAGGTCACCTACGCGCTCGGCGACGACGTGCGCACGCTGCTGTGGTTCGGAAACCAGCGCGCGGTGGAATACCACCCGCTGCTGCTGTCGGTCGACCACAGCGCGGGACCGACGCACCTGGTGCTGGATCTGGATCCCTCACCGGGACAGACGTTTCGCGACGCGGCCGCGGGTGCGCAGCTGATCCGGGCCGCGCTGGCGGCCGACGGGCTCGCCGGTGCGGTGAAGACCAGCGGCGCCAAGGGATTACACGTCTACGTGCCGATCGAGCCCGGCGTCGCGATCGAGGACGCTGCGGCGGCGACCCGGGCCGTCGCGGCCAGGGCCGAGCGCATCGACCCCACCGTCGGAACCACCGCGTTCATCCGCGGGGACCGCGCGGGCAAGGTCTTTCTCGACTCCACGCGAGCCGGTGGCGCAACGGTGATCGCGGCATACAGCCCGCGTATCCGTCCGGGTGTACCGGTGTCTTTTCCCGTGCGCTGGAACGACATCGACTCGGTGACCCCCGCCGACTTCACTCTGCGTACGGCGCGGGACCTGCTCGGTGACGCTGACCCGTGGGACACGGAAATGCCTGCGCCACAAGTACTTCCAGCCGACTTGGTCGCCGAGGGCCACACCATTCCGATCGCCCGAGTCCAGGCGATGCACGAGGGTAAACGCCGGGCGCGCGCCCGCCGCACCGAATGAACACTGTCCCCCTGCCGAATTCGGCAGGGGGACAGTACTTCAGATCCTGATCAGCTTCCGAGCGAGGCGACGCCCGCCTGGGCGAACTTCTCGTCGAGGTCACCGCTCGGAGCGCCTGCCACGCCGATGCCCGCGATCGGGGCGTTGTTCGACTTCACCGGGGCGCCGCCACCGAGGAAGAGGGTGCCGTCGATGTCGGCCAGATGGGGAGCCGACTCGAGACGCTTGGCCAGTTCGGTGGTGGGGGCGTTCCAGGAGACCGCGGTGAAGGCCTTCTGCTGGGCGGCGTCGTAGGACTGCGGGCCCGCGCCGTCGCCGCGCAGGGTGACGATGACATTGCCGTTGCGGTCGACAACCGCGACGCTCACCCGCTGGTTCTCCTTGGCGGCGGCGTCGAGGGCGGTCTGCGCGGCCTTGGTGGCGGCGGCGATCGACAGGTGAGTCGACTGGGCCAGGTTGGCGTCGGCGGCGTTGACGACGACGGGGGTGCGCGTGGCCGGGTCCTGATCCTGCGCCTGGACCGTCACGACGCCGACCACACCGGCGGCGACGACACCGACGGTGGCGCCGGCGATGATGAGACGGTTGCGGGTGGTGGACTTGGCGGTCATGGCTGCTCCTGTGCGGATCTCGGCCGGCCGGCGGTCTGCCGTGGCCTGTTGATATCCATCCTGTTCGCTCGCGGGCCCGCGCGGATCGGCGTACCGGCTGCACTCCGGGGCCGGATCGGCCGACACCGGGGTCAACCGATCGGATGACCCACCGCGGGCGATCATCGGGAAGAATCAACAGTTCGCCCAGGCCGAGCTGTTTTCTCGGCCGCCTCGACCCGGACCGACCGGAGGGTGCGACGCCGAAGTGCTCGCGGGAGGCAAGATCGAGGTCGAGAGGCCGACAACCGCGGCGGCAGCCGCCGAGAACCCAGGTGGATGACATGGCTCAGTTGCTCGGCGCCCAGCGAGACGACACGCGCCTGCTCGCCGTCATCGTCCACAGTGCGTTCTATGTGCTGCTCGCCGCGTCGTTGATGCGGTGGCTGATCCGGCACAGCGAGACGCGGTCGACGCCGCTGATCGTCGTCCTCTCCGTGGTGCTCGCGGTGCTGTACGCGCTGAGCGAGCTGCGTCAGTCGGGTCGGCTGGTGTGGTTCGCGATGCTGGTGCTCACCTGGTCGGTGCTGGTGGTACTCGCGCCGAGTTTCGCCTGGTGCGCGGTGCCACTGGTGTACACGGGGCTGCGGATTCTGTCGGAGCGGGTCGCGGTGATTCTGGTCGTGGTACTCACCGCGCTGGTGGTGTCGAGTCAGGTGCGCATCGCCGGCTGGCTTGATCCGAATCTGGTGCTCGCCCCACCCGCGGTGGCGGCGGTGACCACGGCGCTGTTCGTCGGAATGCGCCGTCAGGCCGAACGGCAGGCCGCGCTGATCGACGACCTGGTGCGGACCAGACAGGAACTGGCGGCCACCGAACGCACGGCGGGCACCCTGGCCGAACGGCAACGACTGGCCATGGAAATCCACGACACCCTGGCCCAGGGACTGTCGAGTCAGCGCATGCTGCTCCAAGCCGCCGACCTGGTGTGGGACAGCGACCCGCAACTCGCGCACACGCATCTGCGCTCGGCCGCCGCCATCGCCGAACGTGACCTCACCGAGGCTCGCCGGTTCGTCCACGATCTGGCCCCGGCCGACCTCGCCGCGGGCGGATCTCTGCCCGCCGCGCTGGCCGCGCTCGCCGCGCGAGAGACCACGGACACCCTGACCGTGCGCTGCCATATAGAAGGAGCGCCGGGCCCGTTGCCCCAGCGGGTCGAGGCCACCCTGCTGCGCATCGCCCAGGGCGCGCTGGCCAATGTGCGCGAACACGCGGCGGCCACCACCGCCACGATCACCCTGACCTGCCTCGACGACCAGATCGTGCTCGACGTCGCCGACGACGGACGCGGCTTCGACCCCGACGCGCAGGCCGACCCGCAACAACATCGCGGACACGGCCTGCCCGCGATTCGCGCGCGAGTGCGCCAACTCGGCGGCACCTGCACTATCGAATCCGCGGCCGGCGACGGCACGGTGCTCTCCGCCGCGATTCCGCTCGCGCCCGGGATCATCGACGACGCGATCGCCGGCCACTGAAGCGAACGCCGCCACGAACATCCGCTGACCGCGCCGGCGTCGGCCCGCGAAGGGATTCGCATCGTCGGGGAACGCGCGCACTAACATCGGCACGTGACCACCACCGTGCGCCTGTTGATCTGTGACGATCACGCGGTCGTCCGCGCCGGACTGCACGCACTGCTGTCGAGCGCGCCCGGTATCGAGGTTGTCGGCGAGGCTGCCGACGGACCGACCGCGGTCACGCTGGCCGCGAGCCTGCACCCCGACGTGGTGCTGATGGATCTGCAGCTCGGTAGTGACATGGACGGTGTCGAAGCGACCCGCCGGATCACCTCCCAGCCCGCCCCCACCCCGCACGTCCTGGTGCTGACCACCTACGACACCGACGCCGACATCACCCGCGCGATCGAGGCGGGCGCCACCGGATACCTGCTCAAGGCCGAGCGGCCGGAGGAACTGTTCGCCGCCATCCACGCCGCCGCCGGCGGGCAGACCGCCTTGTCGGCGCCGGTCGCCGCCAAGGTGATGGCCAAGATGCGCAATCCAGGACCCACGCTCACCGCGCGTGAGCGTGACATCCTCGGTCAGCTCGCCCACGGCCTCGGCAACCGCGAGATCGCCCGCGCACTGCACATCAGCGAGGCCACGGTGAAAACGCATCTGGGCCGCATCTACGACAAACTCGGGGTCGACACCCGTGCGGCGGCGGTCGCGGTGGCCACCGAGCGGCGCTTGCTCGCCTGAGGGTTCGAGTGCCCACTCGGCAGGGGCAGAAGGGTCGGGGCAGGCCCTGATCGGACAGGGCGGCGCCTACGCGGGCGCCAGCGTGGCGGCGCCGAAGGACACGTGGAAGCGCTCGCACCAGATACTGACCGACTTCACCGTGGCCAGATCGGTACCGGCGGGCAGCTCGTAGTTCTGGCTGCCCTCGTTTCCCTTCAGGGCGCCGAGGTCGATGCGGTCGCCGTCGTCGAAGTTGTGCCAGTCGTCGACGATCACCGGCTGGTCGGTGAGCCAGACGTGCAGGGCAGGCCCGTCGGAGGTCTTCAGGTCGACGATCCGGAGCACGACGGTGCCCTCCGACGTGCGCTGGAGCTGGGCGGTGCCGGAGGTGTCGTGCTCGTGGGAGACGAAGGTGCCCTCGGCGATCACCGGCGGTGGCGCGCCGTCCACCGCGACGATCGGTGCCTCGTCGACGGTGACCGTGGTGAACAGTCGCCACGGCTGGAACAGATAGAGACCTACGCCTACGGCCGCGACCACGCCGAGCGCGAGGACGGTGAACAGGGTCCGGCGAGTGCTCATGTGCGCCTCCTTTTCACCCATCATCCCCCGGCCGGGCGTGGGCAGACTGCCCGAATTGCCGGAAAAGAAACGTGATCGGGGTCTCTGATTCCTTATGAGCCCCGTCACATTACGACGCTATAACGACAGTGGTGTGATTACGGATTTATTACGGTCGACCAGGGGTGAACGGTGTTCGTTTGGACAATGCTCGCTACAATTGGCGTCGTGATCGGTACGTGATCTCAGGTCGCAAACCGGCTACATTCGATCACGGCTTGAACAACAACCCGAGCCGAATCGAATCGCAGAACGCCAGAAAGCCTGCCCCGTGATTCGAGGATCCCCGACATGACTGAGGGGCAGG
>NZ_JBHWZY010000344.1:0-6936 GCF_042727815.1 Nocardia sp. NPDC060220 | reverse complement strand
CAGAGACCGATCAGCTCAAGTGGATGCAGGAGCGGGTCGAGCAGAAGCACGTCAAACCGACTGTCGCGCAGCAGAAGTACATCCTGAACCGGCTCAACGCCGCGGAGGCGTTCGAGACCTTCCTGCAGACCAAGTACGTCGGCCAGAAGCGTTTCTCGCTCGAAGGCGCCGAGGCTGTCATCCCGATGATGGACGCCACCATCGACCAGTGCGCCGAGTACGGCATGGACGAGGTCATCATCGGCATGCCGCACCGCGGTCGCCTCAACGTGCTGGCCAACATCGTCGGCAAGCCGTACTCGAAGATCTTCACCGAGTTCGAGGGCAACATGAACCCGGCGGCCACCCACGGCTCCGGCGACGTGAAGTACCACCTCGGTGCGCACGGCCAGTACCTGCAGATGTTCGGCGACAACGAGATCGAGGTCTCGCTCACCGCGAACCCCTCGCACCTGGAGGCGGTCGACCCCGTCCTCGAGGGCCTCGTGCGCGCCAAGCAGGACCTGCTCGACAAGGGCGACGGCCCCGACGGCTTCTCGGTGATGCCGCTGATGCTGCACGGCGATGCCGCGTTCGCCGGTCAGGGCGTGGTGGCCGAGACGCTGAACCTGTCGGGTCTGCGTGGTTACCGCGTGGGCGGCACCATCCACATCGTGGTGAACAACCAGATCGGCTTCACCACGGCGCCGGAGAACAGCCGCTCCACCGAGTACTCCACCGACATCGCGAAGTTCATCGGCGCGCCGATCTTCCACGTCAACGGTGACGACCCGGAGGCCTGCGACTGGGTCGCGCGCCTCGCGGTCGACTTCCGGCAGAAGTTCCGCAAGGACGTCGTCATCGACCTCGTCTGCTACCGCCGTCGCGGGCACAACGAGGGTGACGATCCCTCGATGACCCAGCCGGAGATGTACGACATCATCGACACCAAGCGTTCGGTGCGTAAGGCGTACACCGAATCGCTGATCGGCCGTGGCGACATCTCCATGAAAGAGGCCGAGGACGCGCTGCGCGACTACCAGGGTCAGCTGGAGCGTGTGTTCAACGAGGTCCGCGAGCTGGAGAAGTACGTTCCGGAGCCGTCGGAGTCCGTCGAGGACGACCAGAAGGTGCCCGCCACCGTGGTCACCGCGGTCGACAAGTCGGTGCTGCAGCGCATCGGTGACGCGTTCCTGAACACTCCGGACGGTTTCAACGTGCACCCGCGCGTGAAGCCGGTGCTGGAGAAGCGTCGCGAGATGGCCTACGAGGGCAAGGTCGACTGGGCCTTCGCCGAGCTGCTCGCCTTCGGTTCGCTGATCGACCAGGGCCACGATGTGCGCCTGACCGGTCAGGATTCGCGGCGCGGCACGTTCACCCAGCGTCACTCGGTGATCATCGACCGGATCAATGCCGTCGAGTACACCCCGCTGCACAACATCGGTTCGGAGAAGCCGGGTTGGTTCGCGGTGCACGACTCGGCGCTGAGCGAGTACGCCGCCGTCGGTTTCGAATACGGCTACTCCCTGGGCAACCCCAACGCACTCGTGTTGTGGGAGGCGCAGTTCGGTGACTTCGTCAACGGCGCGCAGTCGATCATCGACGAGTTCATCTCCTCCGGTGAGGCCAAGTGGGGCCAGCTCTCCGACGTGGTGCTGCTGCTGCCGCACGGCCACGAGGGTCAGGGTCCCGACCACACCTCCGGTCGTATCGAGCGGTTCCTGCAGCTGTGCGCTGAAGGCTCGATGACCGTGGCGGTGCCGTCCACCCCGGCGAACTACTTCCACCTGCTGCGCAGGCACGCGCTCGACGGGATCCGTCGTCCGCTGATCGTCTTCACGCCGAAGTCGATGCTGCGCAACAAGGCCGTGGTGTCCGACGTCAAGGACTTCACCGAGTCGAAGTTCCGTTCGGTGTTCGACGAGCCCACCTACGAACAGGGCATCGGCGACACCGCCAAGGTCAAGCGCATCCTGCTGACCTCGGGCAAGCTCTACTACGAGCTGGCTGCGGAGAAGGCCAAGCACAAGCGCGAAGACGTGGCGATCGTCCGGATCGAACAGCTCTACCCGATCCCGACGTACCGCCTCAACGAGGCGCTGGCCAAGTACCCGAACGCGACCGACATCGCCTGGGTCCAGGAAGAGCCGGCCAACCAGGGCGCATGGCCCTTCTTCGGCCTCAACCTCCCCGAGGTGCTGCCCGAGCGCCTGGGCCGTCTGCGCCGCATCTCGCGTCGCGCCATGTCGGCCCCGTCCTCGGGTTCGTCGAAGGTGCACGCCGTGGAGCAGGCCGAGATCATCGGCGAGGCTTTCGAGCCGACCACGTAAGTTCCTCTCGCACAACGGCCTGCGCCGGGTGGATCATCGCGATCCGCCCGGCGTTCGCCGTTTCCGGACACTGTGGCGAGACATCGGTCACAGAGTTCTCTTATCCGGGTGGCAACGGTGCCACAGTGTGCCCCGGTAATGTCCGGCGCGAACTACCCCAAGGGGCCCGCCCTGATCTGGACTGAGTGGAGGGTGCGACGAAGGAGTGCCCGGAGGGAGGGAAGATCAGGGGCCCGAAGGGCCCCGCTCGAGCGCGCCAGCGCTCAGAAAACACAGGAGCGTGGCATGGCGAACGGACGTAACGGATACCTGCTGTTGGGCGGGATCGCGTCGGTGGGGGCGGGCGCCGTGCATTTCATGGCAGCGGGCATGCACACCGAGCACGCCACGCTGGCGCGGCTGATGGTGGTGCTCGCCGCGATCCAGTGCGCGACCGGGCTGGCGGTCTTGCTGAGCGAGCGGAAGGTGGTCGTGAGCTCGATGCTCGCGGCAAATGCCTTCGCCGCCGCGGTGTGGGCGTTCACCCGGTTCGCCGATGTGGGGTGGATCGCCGGGTTGACCGCGGAGTCACCGCAGGTGGCCGACACCGTGTGCGCGGTGCTGGGTGCGCTGGCCGCCGTCGCCGCGGGCATCGGCCTGCTCCGGCCCACCGCGACCCTGCCGCCGATGCGCTCCGGAATCGCGGCCGCCGCGGTGGGTGTGCTGGCGCTGGCGGCGATGCTCAACGGTGTCGGGCACGTCCACAGTCACGGCGACACCGGCGATCACGCGCATGCCGGCGGCGATGACCACGCGCACGGCGCGGGCGACGATCACGGCACCGAGGCGAACTGGCCGCGCCCGTGGGATCCCACGAAGCCGATCGACCTGTCGGGTGTCGCCGGTGTGACGTCGGACCAGCAATCGCGCGCGACCAACCTGGTGCGTAGCACGCTCGACGGCCTGCCCGCCTTCTCGGATGTGAACACCGTTGGCGCCCTGGGCTTCCGCTCGATCGGCGACTCGGCCACCGGGTACGAGCACTACATCAACATGAGCTACATCCGCGACAACAACTTCCTCGACCCCGCCCACCCGGAGTCGCTGGTCTATCGGGTCGACGGAACCGGCCGCACCCTCGTGTCGGCGATGTACATCGCCAACGGCAAGAAGATCGACGACCCGAGCCTGGTGGACTTCGGCGGGTCCCTGATGCAGTGGCACGTCCACGACAATCTCTGCTGGAAGGCGGGCGACAACGGCCCCGTGGTCGCCGGCGTCCTCGACGCCCAGGGCAATTGCCCGCCCAACTCCATCAACCCCGGCGCGGGCAATCCGATGGTGCACGTCTGGATCGCCCCGCATCAGTGCGGCCCGTTCGCGGCGCTCGAAGGTCATGGCGCGGGCCAGGCGAGCGCCGACGGTCGGCGCACCGACACGTGCAGTCACGACCACGGCGGCGGCCACAAGTAGGCGGTCACCTCTCAGCCGGGCTGAACCCAGCGACGCAGGGCGTCGATGGTGGATTCCGGAGACGTGTTGAAACAGAATCGGATTCCGGGCGCGAGGTCGGAGGCGACATTGATCAGCCGCTCGAACAGCAGGGTGTGTTCGGGCGCCATCCGCACACCCGCGCCGATCATCGCGACCCGGAACTCCCCACCCGCCGCGCATTCGCGCAGGACCGCTTCGGCCGCGTCGGGGTCGGCTGGGACCTGACAGGAGACGATGTCGAAACCTGCTTCGCGCAAGGTGGTTTCGCCTGCGGTGATGCGCGCGGTCAGGGTGGCTTCGTCGATCTGCGGGTAGCGCGTGTAGTCGACGGCGCTGGGGTGCAGACCGATCGACAGCACCGTGCTCGTCTTCGGTTGTGCCACTGGGCTCTCCGTTCTCATCAGGTAGGTGGTGATGCCGAGGCCGGCGAGCACCGCCACGAGCAGGGCGCCCGCCTTCACCACGAGGTGGGGCCCGTTCGGTCGAAGAATCCGCCGGTCGGGCCGTCCCGGTCGGCCGTCGCCACGGCGACGACGGCGTCGGTGCCCTCGGTGACGGTCTGGAAACCACTGTGCCCGTTGAGGTCGGTGGCGGTGTAGCCGGGATCGATCGCGTTGACCTTCATCTCGCCGAGTTCGCTCGCGTACATGACGGTGAGCATGTTCAGCGCCGCCTTGGTGCTCGGGTAGCCGAGGGCGGGCGGCAGCAGGCCCTGCCACTTCGGGTCGGTGACCGTCGCGATGGAGCCGACACCGCTGGACACCATCACGATGCGGGGATGGTCGGACAACCGCAGCAGACCCACGAACGCGTTCGTCACCCGGACCGGGCCGAAGACGTTGGTCTCGAACACTTCTCGCAGATCATCGGGGCCGGTCTCAGAGGGTGCGCGACGGGGACCACCGATGCCCGCGTTGTTGATGAGCACGTCGAGGCGGCCCGCGGTGGCCTTCACGATGTCGGCGGCCGCGGCGACGGAGTCGTCGGAGGTCACATCGAGCGGGACGAATCGAACGTCGACACCGGCCGCGGTGAATTCGGCGGCGGCGGCCTCGCCGAGCGCGGTGTCGCGGGCGGCGAGGAACACCAGCCAGCCGGCTTCGGCCAGTCTGCGCACCGTTTCCCGGCCGAGTCCCTTGTTGGCCCCGGTGACCAAGGCAATCGTTGTCATGGCTCCAGAGTCACCCCGACCCGGCCCGGTCTCCAGTGCTGCCTCGGCATAGGACCCGCGGTACCACCCCTGACCCGCTGTCCTGCGGCACCATGGGAGGGGTGGACAGAGCGGAATTGGCGACGGTATTGCGCACCGCGCGTTCCCGGCTGACCCCCGCCGACGCGGGCCTGCCGGGCGGGTCACGCAGGCAGGTCCCCGGATTGCGGCGCGAGGAAGTGGCCAACCTGGCCGGGGTGAGCGTCGACTACATCGTGCGGTTGGAGCAGGGTCGCGGACCGAAACCGTCGGAGCAGGTGCTCGGCGCGCTGACCAGGGCGCTGCGGCTCACCGATGTCGACCGCGATCTCGTCTTCCGGCTCGCCGGGTCGGAACCGCCGCAGGCCGGGCGGATTCCGATGGTGATCCGTCCCAGCGTGCTGCGGCTGCTGGATCGCCTGGCCGATCTGCCGGTACTCGTGCTCTCGGCCAAATCCGACGTTCTTGCCTGGAATCCCTTGTCGGCGGCCCTGCTCGGTGATTTCTCCGCGATCCCGGTGGGCCGGCGCAACATCATGTGGCAGCGCTTCCTCGGCACCGGCATGGGCCGCGTCGTGATGACGCCCGAGGAGGCCGACAGCAACGCGGCCGCCTGCGTGGGCTGCCTGCGCGCGGTGAAAGCGACCTACCCCGACGACCCCGGCCTGACCCGCCTGCTCACCGAACTACGCACCGGCAGCCCAGAATTCGAGGCGCTCTGGCAGGCAGGCCGCTCCAGCACCATGCACAGCCTCACCAAAACCATCGCCCACCCCGACCTCGGCGCCCTCACCCTCGACTGCGACGCCATGCACGTCCCCGACACCGACCAAACCATCGTCATCTACTCCGCCGCCCCCCACACCCACACCGCCACCGCCCTCGACCTCCTCCGAGTAACCGGCCTCGAATCCTTCGCGACACCGCCCACCGAATAACAAATGGCCTCCCCAGGGCTACTCGGATACGGTGCGTTACTCGCGAAGGAGTAACGATGACAACCGCACCACGCACCACCATCCTCTGGCGGCCGACCGGCCCCAAGGAGCTGGCGCTTGTCGCCGAATCCGGTTGGCGCACCTGGCCACCACGCCTACCCGACCAGCCGATCTTCTACCCGGTCCTCAACGAGGCCTACGCGGTGCTGATCGCCCGCGATTGGAATGTGCCCGCGTCCGGCGCGGGATACGTCACCCGCTTCGCAGTCCGAACCGACTACCTCGACAACTACGACGTGCAACAGGCCGGCGGCCGCGACATCCTCGAATACTGGATCCCCGCAGCGGATCTCGACGAATTCAACCGCAACATCGTCGGGGTGATCGAAGTCGTGCGCCGCTTCCCGGAAGGCGCGCCCCTTCCCGAAACGGCGTGACCAGGACATCGAGAGTCAGACGGCTCGGTCAGGGCCGTCAGCCGTAGGCCGGATACCGGGTGCTGTGGACATCCCGGCGGTTCACCTGCTCATGGCGTGGCCGACGGCGCGGATCGTCGCCCGGAGACCCCGAATCGACAGCCGCAACCCTGGTTTTCAGGGCTACCGGTCGGTCGGTTCAGAAGGCAGCATCCATGTCGTCAACTGTGACAACACTTGTCGAAATTGGGAGTTAGCGTGTCGATCGGGAAATTCGTGATGGCGGGCATGGCGATGGTGGCACTCGGTGCGGTGGTGCCCGCTACCGCGGCGGCCGCGCCGACGGTATCGGTCGCCGAGGCGGGGACCGGCAGTGCCGACGCGACCAGCGGGAGCGCCACGTTGGTGATGCTCATCGAGGAGCTGTTCAAGCCGTGCCCGTTCAGCAGCACCGTGTGCCCGGCCACCGATAACTGAGCCGACAGCGAAGGAACCCGGCCTCACCTCAGACGGGGTCCGTCGCTGTCGTACCGAGGATCGATCGGGCCTACACGGACGCAGATTGGACGCTATCGGCTCGGTGTGGCGCCACCGCGGCAGCGGTTTAGGCC
>NZ_JBHWZY010000343.1:0-6966 GCF_042727815.1 Nocardia sp. NPDC060220 | reverse complement strand
ACGTAGCGACGAGCATAAGTGAACATCCCCGGCCTGGCATCGAGAACAATCGGCACACGATATCAACGGATCAACCACCACAAGGCGGCCAGTCGGATCGGCGCCCACGATCTCGTGGCCGGGGCGCCACGTAGGCGGTAGGTGGAATGCGCCGGGATTCACCAGTTTCGCTACATCACTTCCGCACAAACCGGCCAGATGAACGGAGATTGTGACCTCATCATCGCTCGGCTCGGCGGGCTGCACCGTTCGCAGCCCGAGCACGCCCGCACGAATCTCCCAAGCCCTCATATCGAACAACCCAGGTACTCGGGTAGCACCTCGACGGCACCGATGACCGGGCCGAACCAGTCGACGGCGCCGTAGACGAGGGCGTCTTCGCTGCCCCGTCGCCGTACCGCTAGCGCGCTCAAACCTGCGCGCAGTGCGCCATGTAGCTCGTCGCCACCGCCATCGCCCACGAACAGCGCGCGGCTCGGTGCGACCTCCAAGTCTGTACACACTCGGGCGTACAACCGTGGATCAGGTTTCGTCGCACCTGCCCTACAGCTGAACACCGCGGTGTCGACCAGCGCCGCCAAGGGACTCGCGGGCCACGCCGCAGCCACGCCAGCATCGGCATCGCTGAGAACTGCAAGCCGAATTCCATTGTCGCGAAGCGATTCCAGGGTGCGCAGAACCGACTCGTGAGGCGTCACCCGACACCGGGCAATTGCGTACAGTTCGTCGACAACGATCTCGATCGCCGATTTCGGAGCAGCTACGGCTTCGACCAGGTGGGCGGCGAGATCGCTCAGGCCGGCCAGCCTTCCGTCGTGCCGAACCAGCCACGTACTGCGAAAGTAGTCCTCGATCACCGTACTTCGGCGATCAAGCCGACCTCCCAATCTAGTTGATATGGAGGCGAGTTCGATCGGTGTGGGCGCATCGACGAGCGTGCCGAACAGATCGAGAACGATGGCTCCGATGGGCCTCTCACACGGTGGCGATGCGGGCAAGGTTACGACCGACCTTGAGATAGAGCTCCCCCTCGCGGTGCTCGGCCTTCCCCTCGACGATAGTCGCCAATTGGGTGCGCACGTCGTCCTCGCTCAGGGTGATCTGAATCTGCCCGTCCCCGGACTCGGAAACCAGCCTCAGCCCATTCTGCTGTGCGATTCTGCGGACATCACTGTTACTCTTCGCGAAACCGAGAGCTTTCACCACCTCGATGACCGGGAGCGAAAGATCATCGATGGTGGGCAGATTCGCAACCTCGCCGAACGCACGCCGAGAGAAGCGGGCCACGAATTCCGTGCGCGCAGTCATCGCCGCTTCGACGCCGTGAATAGCCGCAGTGATCTCCCCGGCCAGCAGCTTCTTCAATTCCATCGGGTGCAGCGAATCGGATCCGATGCTCTTCGCAACAACTGCCAACTCGGAATCTTGCCATTCCGAGAGCGCTCGAAAATAGGGCTCCACGAGGCGATCTGGAACCGACATGATCCTTCCAAAAATTTCCCCCGGCGCAGCCGTTAGCGGCACATAGTTACCCTTGGACTTGCTCATTTTGGCACCGGTCCCGTCGGTGCCCTCGACCAGCGAGGTGGCAACAATCAGTTCGGGAGTCTGACCAGAGATGTCCATGACCTTTCGACACATTTGCATGTTGAGGAACTGGTCGATCCCACCGATCTCTACATCACAGGCAATCTCTACCGAATCCAAAGCCATGACGACTGAATACAACAACTCGGCCAGTGACAGTCCGTGGCCGGCCTCCAGACGCTTCCGGAAGTCATCCCGCTGCAGCGACATCGATACCGGGATCTGCGCCGTAATCCCGATTATCTCCGGCAGCGTGATCGCGCGCAACCAATCACCGTTGCGGCGGAACTGTGCTCGATCGAAATCAAAGAAAGGGGTGACTTGATCACGGTAGGTGGCGAGATTGCGCTCGATATCGTCGTCGGTCAGCGCGGGGCGTTCGTCGGACCGGCCCGAAGGGTCACCTATCTTGGCCGTCATGTCACCGACGATGAAGACCACGTGGTGGCCCATTCGCAGGAAGCGGCTGAGGACCAGCATCGGAACGGCGTGACCGAGATGAACGTCGGCGCCCGTAGGATCGATACCGAATTTGGCGATGAACTGTCGACCCTGATCGCGCGCAGCGACGATACGTTCGGCAAGACTGCCTACCGAGGGCTGCAACTCCTGGGCGCGTGAGCCGATCAAGTCGGCTTGATCGGCCGGTGACAGATCCGATAGATCGAGGTTGCGGCGCTGCCAGGTCTCGGTCAGCACCTCGCGAACGATGACCTCGGTCGCGAGGTCCTTGTTCTGGAGCAGGTCGGTAACGCGTTCAACGGACTGGCTCAGTCGCGTCATCAAATAGTCTCCTGACAACTGGATGTCGCTACATAGTATCTGTCGGCACAGGCGGATTCGCGCTCAGTCAGCGCGGCCACAGGGCAATCATTTCGACGACGTAGTCACTGAGCTCGCGCACCGACCGATCCCATGCGGATCCGCCCGTTCGGCAGCAGGCATGCAGCTCGCGCAACCTCTCACCGTCGTACTTCGGCAGCTGGCACATCAGCTGATACGTTGCCGATTCCTCGGGTACAGGCGGTTCGCTGGCCAGCAGCGGGTATACCTCCTCAGGCCGTGTCGATACGTCGACTGCCGAACCTGGGATACTCTTGCTGAACTTGGGATGGCCACCGAAGCCGCGAACCATGCGCGTGTAGGTCGCGCTCAGCGCGAATTCCGACCGTAGTGGCGAGTGTCCGTCCAACCTCGCGCGGATCTGCTGAGCAAAGCGCACGTAGCGATGCTCGTCCACACCCAGCATCACCAGTACGGCATCGTAATCTTGCCCCAACGTGACGAAGTCGGCGGCCATCAGCGACAGCGACAACGCTCGACGGAAGGTCATCGTGGTATCGACCAGTCCTCGGGCCGCGTAGTAGCGGTGATTGTCCTCCTCCGCCGCATCCAGGTCTGCCTGGTCTACGTAGCGTCCCAGCAGATACGTCGTCTCCAGGGCTCGCAGCTGGCCCTCCTGGAATCGCAGGATGCCGGCCGCGGGGTCGAAGCCCAGCCGCACGCTGTACTCCCGGAAACGCTCCGCCAGTTCGTGAACTTCGTTGTACGGCTTCGCTTTCCCATTGTAGGCGTCGAGATCGCCGAGGACGATCTGGCACTGCTCACCACCGCCTTGCAGTTCGATCATCTTGAGTATGTGTGACACGGTGGCCAGATGGGGTACGCCGGACATGCCGAATCCCGTTGTCACAATGCGGCGCTCGGCAGGCGTATCCAGAAACCGCTCGGCGTGATGGTGGCAAAGGTATCGGGCGTTGAGCGTCTCCGAGGCTAACCCAGACAGGTCGAAGTCGAACTGCCGCAGGTCGAAGGGCTGATAGCCGAACTCGTCGAGAACGCTGCGGTAATAGTTTTCCGAGAAGAGTACGGCTCGGCTCATCGGAGGTTCTCCTTGTGGGCGGATGTCATTGCTTCGTGCTGGCGTCGGTCTCGTGCGTCCGCGCGCAATCGCGCAGCTCGTTCCCGATGCCCGGGACCGAGTGAGGCGAGTTCTGTGGGTCCCGCCCAGCTCGGCGGGGTCAGGGACAGGCTCTCGAGGCGTTCGGCTACATCGGTGTGTATGTCGGCCATATAGTCGGCGAAGACACCGGGGTTCCGCCTATCCGTCATGCTCGCGTCATGGACTCGATATCGCGTGAGCGGATTCGGAAGGCGTATTCCATGCCCGAGCTCCGCTGGCACATGGAAGAACAATTCGTTCGTGACCGGCAGCAGGTCACGAGCCACATCGGTGCGCACCAACAATGTGCTCGTGGCGCCACCTGGATGTGTGCCCGCACCGAATGGACGGCCCTCGGAATCTACTACGAACTCCGCGTGTTGGATAACGAGGAGGTCCGGGTCGCTGAGATAGGGCGCAAGTGTGCGCAATTTGTGGGGCACGAACGCATCGTCGGCATCCAGCGGTGCGAACCATTCGCTCGACGACTCACCGACGGCTCTCGTCAGCGTGGCGGGAAACCCCTCGTGTTGCTTGCGCACGACCCGAACCTCGGGAAAATCCGCGTACACGGTGTGGCTGTGGTCGGTCGATCCATCGTCGATCACCACCACCTCCGATAGGTGATAGCCTCCCGGTCGCTGCGCCAGCGCGCTCGCCAGCGCCTCGCCGAGATAGTGACCGTAATTGAAATTCAGCACGATGATCGATACGGTCGGTACGACGCTGCTCCTCCTCATCGCACACTCTCGTACACCGCGTGATGGATACCCATTATGTCCAGGTGCTCGCGACGACGATGATCGGCGAATTTGTCGGCATACTCGGCGCGCCAACCGTTCTGGATCATGGCATGCGCTGTCTGCAAAGCCCGCAACAGTTCAGCGCCGTGAGCGAACGGGGAGGTAGCGGTCCAGTCGAACCATACCGGTTCCGGCGCGAGACCGTCGTGCAAAGCGACCTGCTCGGCCAGATAGCCGGTGAGGGAAGCGACCGGCAGCACCCCGAGGTCGAACGCATGCTCGAGCTGGCCTGAATGACTCGCCCACCGATAGGGTAGAACCAGGCAGTCCGATGCCGCGACAGCCTCGTTCACGTCGGCGTCGTTCGGAAACGGAAGGACATCCACGCTCAGCCGTGGGTCGGCAGAGTGCTCGCGAATTGCCCGCCACGCATCCCGGTCCTCGACCAGGCTCGCACGTGATGGCGCGCGCAACAACAGATGCAGCGTCGTGTCCTTCAGATTCCGCGCGTACCGCCATGTCGCGACCAAAAGTTCGACATCCCGGTTTTGCCGCAGCGAACCATAGACGAGAAAGCGAGTCGGCGCACCGAATTCGCGATCCGGGCGGCGCTCGAAAGTCCCAGGTGCGCTTACATAGCCATGCGGCGCCATGACGGTATTCGTACCGAATCTGCGGCGAACATTCTCGTTGGCTTCGTGTGTAAGACAGACCAATTGCGCGCAACACTTAGCGAGGGCACGCAGCCTGCGTTGGTGCGATACCCGACTACCGAAGATCGGATCGAGATCATGAACTGTAAAGATAGAGCGCTTTCCCGCTCGACGGCATTCTGACATTGCGAGTCGTAAGTGCTCGACCGTATCGAAGTCCGGGTGGTGCATGTGCACCGCATCCAACAGTTCCCACGGTCGGTGCGCCAGGACCCAGTCGAGGGTGACGTCCCGAGGAATCTCCAGGCCGTCCACAGTGGTGCCGTTGATTATGCGGATATTCGCGTCGTGCAGTTTGCGTGCGTACGGGGTGCGGCCGGCGACGTGGAGCACCCGAACTGCTGTCATGTCGGCTCCGGCCCTGGCCCCAAGACGACCAGTTGAGTAGTCTGCCCACCGCCCGCATCATCGCTGCGGGTCAGTTCGAACTGCTGGATCGAGATGGGGAAACTCTGCAAGAAGGCTTGGAACTCGTCTCGGGTCCACTCCCGCACATGGGACGGATTGAACGGTGGGCCCAAATGCTGTGCGCCGACGCGCTTGTCCCGCGCAGGCGTGCTCAGCACCGCACAAGCCGCGCCCTGATCGAGCAACCAGCAGATCAGCTGCATCGTCGGACGCGGATCGATCAGATGTTCCAGCACATCTGAACAGACCACTACCGCACGGCCGATAAGTTCGGCCGACAGCGGCAGGGTCACGGTATGCTCCAGGTCGGCCTCCAGCCAGGTCCCCACCGATAGATTCGCACGGCACCAGTCGATATTCGTGCCGAAATCGACGCCGACAATACCCATATCAAGATCGGACTCATGGAGCTCGAGTAATTTCCCAGCACGGCCACAACCCAAATCTATGACGACATCGCACCCGTGATCGTATGCAGCCTTCAGCGCCACGGGGTAGACGTCCGGCTGCCAGATGATGCCGGAGTCATCAATATCCACGAAGTACTCGGGAGGAACACGCTGGGTGTATCCACGTGCAAGGAAATGGTTTTCATGATCGAGTTCCACTGGTCACGCGCTCCGATCGATCTTGTTCGGCTCCGAGATGTATTTCGATGCCGCGCCGGTTCGAATGATGTCGTTTGCGATTCGGATCCCGGCAGCCAGGGAAGTTACGATTTCGCCGAGGACGAGAAGGTGTGCGGCGTTCACGGCTACCAGATCTCGGTGGCTGTCCAGCCCCGCGCCGGCGAGCAGATCACCGGTCAACGCGATCGCCTCCTCCGGAGCCACAGGAGCGGGCAAGTCGGACACCGGAATGCCGGTGATCGTCTCGATTTCGACCGGTCGGAGACGACCATCTCGTACGCGGCAGCGCCGGAACTCGCCGAAGGCTCCGACTTCATCGATGTAGCGGCCGTCGGGCAGACGCGTACCGATTACGTCGACATCTGCCATACCGAATCGCCTCAACACCCGCGCCGCTACGTCTACTCGTGGATGCGCCAAGCCGAACACCATTCGATCACCCCGAACCGGGCTGGCGAGAGCGGCCAAACCCATCGAAAACGGGTTCGGCGCGTGAAAACGTCCCCCGTACAGCTGGTCCAGGACAGGGATTTCCGGCTCGATCGCAACGAACGAGAACCCGGTGCGTGACAGATCACCGCGGACCTCCTCAGCTGTCCGACGCTCGTGCACGCCGAGAGCGCGCACCAGATCACGCGATCCGAGCGCTGAGGATGTCGCCGCGGAACCGACCTTGATCACCTTGGCTCCAGCAGTCGCAGCGACAAGCGCGGCGGGAGTCGACACATTCAGGGTGCGCGCGCCCTTCTTCCCGCTGCCCGCCAGCAGTAGCACCGGAGGGCCCGCACCGCCGACTTCCGAAGCCGGTGGGCGGTCATCGAGCGCCAAGGCCGCCCGCAGCAGTGCCTCGACGTCATCTGGCTCCGGACCTCGGGCCATGACTGCCGTCATCAGCGATCCAAGGACCGCGACCGTAGAGCGCCCGCGCGGTGTCGCGTGCGACC
>NZ_JBHWZY010000342.1:0-6969 GCF_042727815.1 Nocardia sp. NPDC060220 | reverse complement strand
TTTATCAGACACTGGGTACTCGGCCGGGCCCGCGCGCGGGCGGGGACCTACGAGATGACGGCCTGATCCCGCACCGGCGGTTGCCTCCGCGCATCGCGCGGAGGCAACCGGGGTCAGTCGAGCGGCGGCGCGTTCTCGGTGATGGTGGCCAGAGTCGCCGCCACCGACATATCGGGCTTGATGACGACGCCCTTCTCGCGGAGAAAGCCGTCGAACAACTGCACGACGGCATTGGTCGTCCGATCGACGAACAGTGCGGTCGGGTCCGGCAGCGGGACGGGATCGGTGTCGAGCCACAGGTCGGTGACGGCCATAACGAATCCGACGATGCCGCGCAGCAGATGATCGATACCGTCGGTATCGAGCGCGACCGAGGACAGCACACTGCGGCTGCGCTCGGCCAGATCGTGCGACAGGCGCCGACCGATGTCCAACGGGCGAGCGTCCGGGTCGGCGCCCGAGACGCTCTGGGTGAGGACGAGGAACCGGAACACGTCGGGATGTTCGGCGATGACCCCGGCGTAGGCGGTGAGGAACCGATGGATCGTGACCCTGGGCGGCTGCATGATGAGCGAGAGATCCGGCGCGACGGCCGCGTAGATCTGCGCGACGAGCCAGTCCGAGACCGCGCCGTCGAGCTCGGATTTGTCGGCGAACATGCGGTACAGACGCGGTTTGGCGACGCCCATCTCGCGAGCCAGCGCCTCCATGCTCAGCTGGGGTCCGTCGCGGTCGATGCACCGCACCGCGCCCGCGATGACCTGTTCGCGGGTGAGCAACCGTACGGGCGACCGGCGAGCCGGTCTAGACGATGTAGTCACTGTTCTCCCTGATCCGCCCTTCGCGTACGGCCAGGATAGCGGCGCCCGGCGAGGCACAGGCCGCCGTATCGCGGGCGGACTCCGAGGGGGTGTTGACAGCGGCCTTTCCGATCCTCAAGATATTCCCGGTACTACGCGTACCAGAAAATGGTACCGGCGGTACTATTGATTGCGCACGGAGCAACGAAGCCCCGTGCCGGAAGGAGTCTCGTATGACGCGCGAAACCGGAAACCACACTCCCGGGGCAGCGTCATCCAGAACGCATCTGGTGCGCAACGGCGACATTTCACTCGCTGTCTACGAATTCGGCCCACAAGACGGCATTCCGCTGGTTCTCGTCCACGGTTGGCCCGATACCCATCACCTCTGGGACGGCGTCGTTCCGCTGCTGTCGGACAAATACCGCGTGATCTCCTACGACACCCGCGGGTACGGCCAATCCAGCGCGCCGACCCAGGTGTCGGCCTACGAGCTGAACCGGCTCGCGACCGACTTCTTCGCCGTGGTGGAGGCCGTCAGCCCCACCGAACCTGTGCACGTCGTGGCCCATGACTGGGGCTCGGTCCAGGTCTGGGAAGCGGTGTGCGAACCGGGCGCGGACCAGTACGTCGCGTCGTTCACCTCGATCTCGGGCCCCAACCTCGACCACCTGGCCACCTGGATGCGCCGTGGCGTGCTGTCGGGAACCCCGCGTGGGATCTGGGGCGCGCTCAGCCAGTGCCTGTCCTCGGCCTACACCACCTTCTTCATGCTGCCGATCCTGCCGGACCTGTTCTTCCGGCTCGTGGGCACCGAGAAGGTCTGGAAGTTGTTCCTTCGCGCGGTCGAGGGCACCTCCGCGGAGCAGATCTCGCTGGCGCCGACCCTGAAACAGGACATGATCTCGGGGCTGCGCTTCTACCGGGCCAACATCCTGGCCCGCATGTTCGGGCCACGGGAACGACGCACCACCGTGCCGGTGCAGTTGCTGGTCAACACCCGTGACATCGCCGTGCGCCCCGCGGGCTACGACGACACCGCGAAGTGGGCCGATCAGGTCGTGCGCCACGACCTGTCGCGCGGGCACTGGCTGCCCTACTCCGACCCCGCCGCGATCGCCGGCTACGCCGACGCGTTCATCCAGGCTCAGCCCAAGTAACGACGAATGAGAGAAAAGCACATGCTCGACTTCGACATCGTCATTACCGACGGTCTCTGGTTCGACGGCACCGGCGCCCCCGCCGCCCGGCGCAATATCGGCATCCGTGACGGCATCGTCGAGGCCGTCTCCGCGACCGCGCTACCGATCGGCACCGACACCGAGGTGATCGAGGCCGCGGGTAAGTGGGTGCTGCCCGGCTTCGTCGACGTGCACACCCACTACGACGCCGAGATGCTGCTCAAGCCCGAACTGTCGGAGTCGCTGCGCCACGGCGTCACCACGGTCGTCGTCGGCAACTGCTCGCTCTCGACCGTCCTGGCCTCCAACGCCGACTGCGCCGACCTGTTCAGCCGCGTCGAAGCCGTGCCGCGCGACGCTGTTCAGGGCGCCCTCGACAAGCACCGCACCTGGTCGGACCCGGCCGAGTACGCGAAGGCACTCGATTCGCTGCCCCTCGGCCCCAATGTGGCGGCGTTCCTCGGTCACTCCGATCTGCGCACGCACGTGCTCGGGCTCGGGCGAGCGGTCACCCGCGACACCAAGCCCACCGCCGCCGAAATCGAGCAGATGACCAGCCTGCTCGACGCGGCGGTCGACGCCGGCTTCCTCGGTTTGTCGTCGATGACGAACAAGCTCGACAAGATCGATGGCGAGGAATACCGGTCGCGGTCGCTGCCGTCTACCTACACCCGCGGCAAAGAGGTGCGCGCGCTCAACAAGGTGCTGCGTCGGCGCGATCGGGTGCTGCAGAGCGCCCCCACGGTCGGCTTCAACCCCAACATCGCCAAGTTCTTCGTCGGCAGCGCCGGCATCGGCCGGCCCAAGCTGCGCACCTCGCTGCTGTCGGCGGCCGATTCCAAGGCCTACCCGCCGCTGGTGTGGTTCATGCTCTACGCCGCGCCGCTGCTGAATCGCTTCGCGCGCACCGACTTCCGCTGGCAGCACCTGCCCGTGCCGTTCACCGTCTACGCCGACGGCATCGACCTGGTGGTGTTCGAGGAGTTCGGCGCCGGTGCCGCGGCCCTGCATCTGAAGGACCAGGTCGAACGCAACGAGCTGCTCCAGAGCGAGCCCTACCGTCGCTGGTTCCGCAAGCAGTACGACAACAAGTTCACCCCGCGCATCTGGCACCGCAACTTCTTCGATGCCGAGATCATCGCCTGCCCTGACGAATCGGTGGTCGGCAAGTCGATCGGGCAGGTCGGCAAGGACCGCGGGCTGCACCCGGTCGACGCCTACCTCGACATGGTGGTCGAGTACGGTCCCGCGCTGCGCTGGCGCACCACGATCGCCAACGATCGCCCCGAGTACCTGAACAAGCTCGCCGCCAGCTCCGGCGTGCAGATGGGCTTCGGCGATGCTGGGGCGCACCTGCGCAACATGTCGTTCTACAACTTCCCGCTGCGGTTGCTCGAAAGGGTGCTGCGGGCACAGGAAGCCGGCAAGCCGTTCCTGAGCGTGGAACGTGCCGTCCATCGCCTCACCGGCGAGCTCGCCGACTGGTATCAGATCGACGCCGGTCACCTACGCGAAGGCGGTCGAGCCGACCTGGTGGTCATCGATCCGGCCGGGCTCGACGAGCAGGTACATCAGCTCCACGAAGCTCCGCTGCCCGAATTCGGCCTCGACCGGATGGTCAACCGCAACGACCGCGCCGTCGTGGCCACCGTCGTCAACGGCCGCCGGGTTTTCGGCGCGGGCGAAGTCGCGCCCGGCATCGGCGCGGACTGGGGAACCGGGCGGTTCCTGCGCGCCGGCCACGACAACTCCGCTCCCCTCGCACAGGAGACCCGATGAAACTCCCGTTCCGTCGCACGGCCAGGACCGTGCGCGCACCTGATGTGGCGCTGCAGGCACGCAATGTGAAGTTCGACTGGACCTCGGCGCCCCTGCACTGGATGCCGTCCGAGCCCATCGCCTCGCACGTGGTGAACTCGCTGAATCTGCTGCTGCCCGAGGGCGAGCGGATGTTCTGCGCCACCTACCGCGACGCGCTGCCCTACGTGCGCGATGCCAAGGTGCGCGAGGCCATGCTCGGATTCATCGGTCAGGAGTCGATGCACGCCGAAACCCATGCCAAGGTCCTCGACCAGGTGTTCACGGCCCACCACATCGACACCGCGCCCTACACCCGCCAGATGGAGTACGTGTTCCGTAACTCCCTCGGCGCGCGCGAGGGCAGCCCGCAACAGGCGCAGACCCGGCTGGTCGAGCGGTTGGCGTTCATTGCCAGCCTCGAGCATTTCTTCGCCTGGCTCGGCGACTGGATTCTCAACGCCGACCTGGAAAAACACGGCGCCGAACCGCGTGTGCTCGACCTGTTCCGCTGGCACGGCGCCGAGGAGGTCGAACACCGCAGTGTCGCCCACGATGTCGCGATCTACTTCGGCGCGGGCTACCTGCGCCGTGCGGCGATGATGCTGATCGTCATCCCGATCCTGCTCAGTCTGCTCGTGCGCGGCACCAAGTTCCTGGTCAATCAGGATCCCGAACTACCGAAGATGGGCTACCCCACGCTGATCTGGAAGATCCTCGGGGCGATGTGGCGCGGTGCGCTGCCGGGTATTCCGGCGCTGCTGATCAGCGCCGGGTCCACCTTCGATCCGCGCTACGACCCGGCGAATGTCGGCTCCACCGAACAGGCGATCGCCTACCTCGCCAAGTCCCCGGCGGCCAGGGCGGCGGCGCAGTGACCGTGTATCCCGCGCCCGAGGCGATCCCGCCGGACCTGTACGGCAAGCACGATCACGATCCGACCACCAAGGTGATCGACACCGTGGCCAACCTGCGAGTTCGCTGGTCGACGTCGATCAATCGCCGACCGATCCTCACCAGGGCCGACGACGCCCGCTTCCCGGTGGTCGTCACCGACCGGGTGCTGGTGGCGCAGGACCAGGCCGTCGTCGATCTGGGCCTGCGCGCCCCCGACGGTGCTGCGCTGCCCCGGTGGGCACCGGGCGCGCACATCGACATCGAACTCCCGTCCGGGCGTCTGCGGCAGTACTCGCTGTGCGGCGACCCGGCCGAAACCGGCGAGTACCGCATCGCGGTGCGCCGCATTCCGCAGGGCGGTGGCGGGTCGATCGAGGTCCACGACGAGCTGCCGGTCGGTACCGAGGTCGTGGTCCGCGGACCGCGCAACGCGTTCCCGTTCGCGCCGCCCGGGCGTGGTTCCTCGGCGAAACGCCTGCACTTCGTGGCGGGCGGTATCGGCATCACCCCGATCCTGGCGATGGCGCGCGCCGCCGACCGGCTCGGCATCGACTGGACGCTGGTCTATTGCGGGCGAAGCCGCGACACCCTGCCGTTCCTCGACCAGCTCGCCGAACTCTCCGGACACGTCGTGGTGCGAACCGACGACGAGCACGGAACACCCGGTGCCACAGACCTTCTCGACGGTGTCGATCACGACACCGCGATCTACTGCTGTGGACCCACCCCGATGACGACCGCCCTCGTCGCCGCGGTGCGCACGATGGCGGGCATCGAGTTCCACTCCGAAAGGTTCTCTCCCGCACCGGTCGTCGACGGCACCGCGTTCGAAGTGGAGTTGGCGAGCACCGGTGAGGTCGTGCCCGTCGCCGCCGACCAGACCATGCTCGACGCACTGCTCGCGGTCCGCCCCGACCAGCCCTACTCGTGTCGCCAGGGCTTCTGCCGCACCTGCGTCGTCCACGTCACCGACGGCTCCCCCGACCACCGCGACGGCGCGCTGACCCCCGAGGAACACGCCGCGGGCGTCACCCTGGCCTGCGTCTCGCGCTGCGCGGGAAAACGCCTGGTCCTCGACCTCTGAGCCCGAGTGGCCCGGCGCGCCGGACTCCGCCTGTGTCCGTGAATCGGCATCAAAGAACATCACTGTACGCGTAGTGTGCGACGTGCAATTCTGTTCGCACACAAGGAGTTTCCGTGGCGTCCTCTCCGACGAAACGCCTGGCCGCGCTCTTCGGCGCGTCCTGCGCAGCCCTACTACTCGCGGTGGCGGCGGCCGCGCCCGGTTCCGCCGACAACGCGGTTCTCGAAAGCCCGGCCACCGGATGTTCGACGACGCCGGTCCCCGACAATGTCCCGTTCGACGGCCGGTATTACCGCGTCCACGTACCCGCGGGGGTATCCGCCGGTGCGCCGCTGGTTGTCGCCATCCACGGTGGCTACGACCGACCCGAAGGAATCGAGGCGGTGTCGGGCTGGAACGCCCTGGCCGATCAGCACAAGTTCATCGTCGTCTACCCGCGTGGTATCAAGACCGAGAACAAGCCGGACGGCACACCCGGTTGGGGCTGGAACGCCGACGCGGCCGACGTGACCCATATCAAGAAGGTCGTGACCGAGGTCAGCACGAAATACTGTGTGGCGCCGAACCGCATCCATCTGACCGGTCATTCCAACGGTGGTCAGATGGCCTCGCGCGCGGCCTGCACCGCGCCCGAGGTCTTCGCGTCCGGCGCGGTGTACGCACCGGCGCCACCACCGACCGGATGCGATCCCGCGCGCGCGGTCTCGTGGGGCGTGTTCGCCTCGGCGAACGACACCACCGTCATCGAACCCATCGCCTACAGCCACGTCATGTACTGGAGCTGGGAAAACCGTCCGTGCCAGAACGAGCAGCCCGACGGCGGCACCGACGTCAAGGACTCGCGGCACTGGGATTGCGAATCCGGCACCGAAGTGCTGTGGCGGGTCTACAACGGCGGCAGCCATTCCTGGCCGACGGGCACGCGGCGCACCGAGATGCTGAACCGGATGTGGCAGTTGTTCCAGGCCAACCCACGCCCGTAGCGACCGCGACGGAGGGGCAGGCCGTGGCGGCTCAGCCGGCCAGCCCCTCCGGATCGACCAGCAAGCGCTTGAGCACCTTGCCGGTCTCACCGCGCGGCAGCGCGTTGAGGAAGGTGACGTCGCGCGGAACAGAGAAGCGGCTGAGGCGGTTTCGGACGTAGGTGCGCACCATGTCAGGGTCGAGCCCGGAGCCTTCGTGCTTGACGAGGAACGCGGCCAGACGCTGC
>NZ_JBHWZY010000341.1:0-6986 GCF_042727815.1 Nocardia sp. NPDC060220 | reverse complement strand
GGTGGTGGACTTGCCTGCGCCGTTGGGACCGAGGAAACCGTGGATTTCGCCGGTGCTGACGTGGAGGTCGAGTCCGTCGAGCGCGGTGAAGCGGCCGAACGTCTTTCGCAGGCCCGCGACATCGATGACCCGGTCGGTGGTGGGGGAGGGCATGGTCTACTCCTCGAAAAGGGTGTCGAGCATGGTGGAATCGGTGAGTAATCCTTGGGTGTAGAGCTCGAGCGCCGGGAAGGTGATCTCGTCGGACAGCTCACGAATCGCCTTGCGGTAATCGAGTTTTCCTTCGCGCTGCATGCGCATCTGGAGGTAGAGGTTCATCGCGCCGACATGGCAGAGCACGATGTAGCGAGCGCGGGCCGCGTGGTCGCGGCTCGGCTTGGCCTTGCCCTCGTCGACGGCGGTCTGCATGTACTGCTCCGCGTCGGAGATCATGTGTTCGAGCAATGACTCCGACAGCGGGCCGCCTGCCTGGAAGCTGCGCAGTATGTAGGCCACCAGGGGTGCGTACATCTCGATCTCGGCCATCGCGTTCAAGATCCCCGCGGGACCGGGCGCCTGGATCGCGCGCAGCTTCTCGTCGCGGATGATCTCGAGCACACGATCGTCGCAGACCGCGCGCAGGCCGTCCTTGGAGCCGAAGTGATGGTTCACCAGCCCGGGTGACACCCCGGCTGCGGCGGCGATGGCCCGTACGCCGACGCCGAAGCCCTGCTCACCGAACAATTCGATCGCGGCATCGCGAATCCTGGCGGCGGTGGTGAGATCGGCTGAACGCATGTTCAATATGTTAAACGCGTGTTCAATCCGTTGGCAAGACTTTCACCCGATCCGAGTTTCGGGCCTGGGTGACCCATCGTGTGCGGGCTAGTGTCGAAGCCATGGCTACCGGCACATCGACGACGGCAGAACATCTCCGCGCAGCGCTGGACGGACCGTGGCGCACGGTCAGGGAGCAGGCGCGCACCCAGCTCGCCGGTGCGGAATTCACCGACGATCCCGAACTCGACATCCACGCGGCGAGAGCTCGCGTGCTCGACCAGATGCGGGTCATCGCGACCATGGGCTACCCCGAGCGCGGGTTCCGGCCCGAGAACGGCGGCACCGGTGATCCCGGCGGCGCGGTCGTCGGGCTGGAGATGCTCGCCTACACCGACCTGTCGCTGTGGGTGAAATCCGGCGTGCAGTGGGGACTGTTCGGTGGCGCGGTGGAGAACCTGGGCACCGAACGTCACCGTGACTTCATCAAGCGCCTGATCTCGCTCGATCTGCTCGGCTGTTTCGCGATGACCGAGTCGGGCCACGGCAGCGATGTCGCCGATCTGGAGACCACGGCCACCTATGACCCGGCCACCCAGGAATTCGTCGTCAACACCCCGACCCCGTCGGGGCGTAAGGACTACATCGGTGGTGCCGCGGTGCACGCGCGGATGGCCGCGGTGTTCGCTCAGCTGATCGTCGGCGGCGAGAGCAAAGGGGTGCACTGCCTGCTGGTGCCGATCCGTGACGACCTCGGCGCGGACCTGCCCGGCGTGACCACCTACGACGACGGTATCAAGGGCGGCCTGCCCGGCGTCGACAACGGCCGGATCGTCTTCGACCAGGTGCGGATCCCCCGCGAGAACCTGCTCAATCGCTACGCCGATGTGTCCGCGGACGGCACCTACAGCTCGGAGATCGAGAACCCGAGCCGCCGTTTCTTCACCACCCTCGGCACGCTGGTGCGTGGCCGGGTCAGTGTGGGTGGCGCGGCTGCGGCGGGCGCGCGGGTGGCACTGAGTATCGCCGTCCGCTATGCGTTGGCACGCCGGCAGTTCGCCGACCCCGATACCGGTGAAGAGACCCTGCTGCTGGACTACCGCAGCCATCAGCGCAGGCTGCTGCCGCTGGTCGCGAAGTCGTTCGCGCTGGCCTTCGCCCAGAACGACCTCGTGCGCCGGATGGATGAGATCCAGCGCGGGGAAAACACCGAACCGAGCTCACAGCGGGCGCTGGAGAAGCGTGCCGCCGGTCTGAAGGTGGCTCAGACCCGCCATGCCACACGGGCGATTCAGGAATGCCGCGAAGCCTGCGGCGGCGCCGGCTATCTCACCGAGAACCGCCTGGTGACGCTGAAAGCCGATACCGATGTGTTCACCACCTTCGAAGGTGACAACGTCGTCTTGACCCAGCTCGTGGCGAAGGAGCTGCTCACCGCCTACTCCGACGAGGTCCGCGACCTCGACGCACTCGGCTGGGTGCGCTTCGCCGCCACCATGGCCGGTGACGTGGTGCGCCAACGCTCGGGCGTGCGGCAGCTGATCCAGACCCTGCGCGACCGCAACGACGAGTCCGTCGACGAAGGCGACCTGTCCAAACGCGACGTCCAGCTACAGCTGTTCGCCGACCGCGAGGACTACCTGCTGCGCACCGCCGCGCACCGGCTGCGCGCCCGCGCCGCCGACACCGGCCCGTTCGAGGCGTTCAACAATGCCCAGGACCACATCCTGGCCGCCGGCGCCGCGCACATCGACCGGCTCGTGCTCGAGGAATTCGTCGACGGCATCGCCACCATCGAGGACCCGGATGCCAAGGCGCTGGCCGAAACCGTCTGTGACCTCTTCGTTTACGCCTCGCTGGAGGAGAACCTGGCCTGGTACATCATGCACCGCTTCATGTCGGTGGAGCGGGCCAAGGCGGTGCGGCGCGGGGTGAACGAACTCGTCGACCGCCTGCGTCCGGACGCGCTGACCCTGGTGGAGGCGATGGGTGTGCCCGAGACGATGCTGCGCGCCGAAATGCTGCACGACGCCAGCGTTTTCGATCGTCGCTAGGCGGCGCGCCGGGCGTGTAGGGCATCGGAGATCCAGCACAGGCCGATCGCCATCGAGGCGGCCGCCGCCGCCCCACCGAGGACATCGGTGGGGTGGTGGTAGCCCAGTTCGGCCATCGCGGGGGTGATCGCGATCAGGGCGAGCACGGTGAGCGTCGCGACCGCGATCCGTGTCCGCAGGTCGGTCACCAGGCACGCGAAAGTTGTTGCGACAGCGACCATGTGGACGGTGTGCCCGCTCGGGTAGGCGAGATGGTCGTCCAGCTGCCGATCCCACAGTGGTTTCAGCAACCAGGTGTTGACCACCAACGCGACCTCGGGAACCACCAGCATGGTCACGGCCCGCCACCACTGCCGGTGGAGCGCGAAAAAGGCACACGCGGCCAGGAGCAGCGCCACGACCACCGGCGCGTTACTCGGCGTGACGAGCACCTGCGCGAGGCCGGCGGAGACGGTGTTGTCCGGCACCACCGAGTCCAGTTCGGTCGGGCCGCCGTCCGCGGGGAACGTCAACGGCAGCGACGCGGTCAGCGCGGCACCGGCGCCGATCGCTGCCACCCGCACAGCGCAGGTACTACCGACACGGTCGATCACGAACGCGACGATAGCCGCCGTCCGGCGCCGCTCAGGCCGGACCGTAGGTGAGCACCGCCGTGACCAGGAACCACAGCACCCACACGATGGCTACGATCATGCCGAGAGCGAGGGTGATCCGCAGGAACGCCCGGCCGAAATCGAGATCGCCGCCGACCCGCGGATACAGCTTCCACGGGCTGTACCACGGCGCGACCATGCCCCGGGACTGCGCCTGGCGTTCGAGCTCGGCCTGTTGCTCGGCATAGGACTCCGCGGCAGCCTGGGTGGGCCCGCCGTGCCACAGCGTCACGTCGATCGGGCCGAGGAAGCCCTCGTTGAGCAGATCCTGTGGCGCGGGCAGGAACGGCAGGATGCCGAGGCCACGGAACGCGATGGCGACGTCGTTGGCCGTCCAGAGGTTGTGTTCCTTCTCGGCCAGCAACTCGAAATACATCTCGAGCCGTTGCGGGTCGTCGGTGACGATCACATCGAAGCTCGGGTCGCTCCAGCCCTGGTGCACGTCGATCTGGGCGCCGGGCATCGGCACGATCAGGCCGAGACCGTGCACCGCGCGCTGGCCGAGCCCGCGCGCGGCGAGATAGTCCTGCAGGGCGAAGGTGTGATCACGCGAACGCTCCAGCGGCGTCGATTTCTCCGCGCCCGCGAACTGGGCGAGTTCGCCGGAGACCATCCACGGACCGTTGAGCGGGATCTCGAGCACGCCGTCCTGCGGGGCGGTGAACGTCTCCGCCTCGATGATCACGCAACTGGTCGGAGTCCAGACCACCGCGTCGAACTGATGCAGCCGATCCTGGTGGAACAGGCTGCAGTTGATCGTGGCGACGCCGTGCGGGCTCGCCGGGTCCTTCCACGTGCGCAACCAGTCGATCAGTGCCGCCTCGGCATCGCTGCCTGCCGCATTCTGCACGCGCACGAGCATGGAGACCGCCCTTCGTTGTGCCGAGAACCGTTGGCGTACATCGTAGCTCGATCAATCCTGTTCGGCGGCGACCGTGCCCGCGTCCACGGCGGCGACGAGGTCGGCGTGATCGGCCTCGGTGCGGTCGGCGTAGCGCACCGCGAAGCGGGCCACCGAGTCCTCGAACCGCTCGTCGTCATCGTCGGTTTCCAGATACCCCGCCAGCGCGCGCGGGTCGAGGGAGCGAGCGTGCGCGCGGGCCAGCAGGGCGCCGGCGAGGCGGCCGTAGTCGTCGAGATCGTCGGCGGACAGTTCCGCCGGGTCGATGCTGCCCTTGAGATTGCGGAACTGACGCACGATGAAGGGCAGCGACTCGTCGAGTTCGACGGTCGTCCAACCGAGCAGGATGTCGGTCTCGGACTGCACGGTCCGCGCGCCGACCACGATCCGTTCACCCTCGTGCCGGGGCTCGGTGGGCGGCAGGAACGGCGCGAGGGCGGACGGGCGCGCCTGCTTGACCTGCAACACCACCGCCTCGCCGTCGTTGCCGTGCAACAGCGCCACATAGCTGTGCAGGCCGACGCTGCCGGTGCCGACGATGCGGAACGCGACATCGGAGACCGCGAACCTGGCCAGCAGGTTGCGCCGGGATTCCCGGATGGTGCCCGCGTAGCGTTGCAGGCCGTCGATCACGGCTTCCGACACCGGCGTGTCGACCGCGGTCAGCACGGGTGGATCGCTGACGAAACGGTGCTTGCGGATGTCGGTCTCGTGGTCGTCGAGGTGCTCGGTCCACTTCGCCACCACCTTGGCGCTGGTGTTCTTGCGCGCCTTCTTCGCGGCCTTCTTGAAGTCGTCGAGCAGGTCTTCGGCTTTGGCACTGGTGAGGATCGACTCGTCGGGCAACGCCGTCCAGGACTGCATGAACGGCATGTCGGCCAATTCGCCGACGGTATGACGGTAGGAACGCGCGGCATCGCGTGCCGCGCGCAGGCAATCGTCCTCGTCGACGCCGCTCTCGCGTCCCGCCAGCACGAGGCTTGCCGCCAGACGCTCCAGATCCCACTCCCACGGGCCCATGACCGTCTCGTCGAAATCATTGATATCCATCACGATCTCGCCGCGTTGGGTGCCGTAGAGGCCGAAGTTGGCGGCGTGGGCGTCACCACAGATCTGGGCGGCCAGACCACTGTCCGGTCCGGCGGCGAGGTCGGCGGCCATCAGGCCCGCGGCGCCGCGAAAGAAGGTGAACGGCGAGGCGATCATCCGCCCGATCCGCAACGGGATCAGACGTTCGATCCGGCCGCGGTTGCTGATGTCGATGAATTCGCGCACCGTCGGCCGATCGGGGCTCGCCGCGGCACGGTCACGCTCGGTGACAGGCACCCGCCGCCGGGCAGCCCGGCCACGCTCGCGGGCGTCCTCGGCGGAGACGTAGGAACGCAGATCAATACCACTGTCGGACACGATTGCCGAGGTTAGCCGGTTGCCGCGCGCCGGGCAGCGTGGCGCTCGGTACACAGCGGAGTTGACGGCGTTTCGGCGTGGCCGGATGGCGCCGGACGGGGTCGGTGCGGTAAGCAGGGGCGTGGCAACCGAATCAGGAACGCCGGGCACGCACGACACCGAAACCGGTGGCGTGTTCAGCGACCGCATCCTGACCGTGCCCAACGCGCTGAGCGTGGTGCGGTTGATCGGCATCCCCGTCTTCCTCTGGCTCCTGCTGGTCCGCCACGCCGACGGCTGGGCCTTCGCCTTGCTGATCGCCAGCGGCTTCACCGATTTCCTCGACGGCAAACTCGCCCGATTGCTCGATCAGTCCTCGCGTCTGGGAGCGCTGCTCGACCCGCTCGTCGATCGGCTCTATCTGGTGACGACCCTGGTGGCCTTCGTCGTGCGCGGTCTGCTGCCGTGGTGGCTGGCAGTGATCTTGATCGCACGCGATCTGGTACTCACCGCGACCCTTTCGGTGTACAAGCGGCGCGAACTACCCGCGCCGGAAGTGATCTACCTGGGCAAAGCGGCCACTTTCGCGCTGATGTCGGCGCTGCCGTGGATATTGACCGGGGAGATGGACTGGGCGGGGGCGAGTTTCGGGTGGGCCTTCGGCTGGGCCCTGCTGATCTGGGGCACGGCACTCTACGTCTGGACCGGGCTGCTCTACGCGGGGCTCGCGGTCGCGGTCGCGCGATCGATACCGCCTGTGCCGCACCGGGGGAGCTAGTCGATACTGTTGCGTGCAACGTCGACGATGAAAGGACGTCCAGTGACCCGGACCCCTGAGGAACTGCGCTACACCGAAGAGCACGAATGGGTGCGGCGGACCAGCCCCACGGCGGTCCGTGTCGGCATCACCGATTACGCCCAGTCACAGCTGGGTGACGTCGTGTTCGTCCAGCTGCCCGATGTCGACAAAGACGTGACCGTCGGCGACAGTATCGCCGAGGTCGAGTCGACCAAGAGCGTGTCCGACATCTACGCTCCGCTCACCGGCAAAGTCGTTGCGGTGAACGAGGATCTGGTCCAGACGCCGGAGACGCTCAACGAAGATCCCTACAACGAGGGTTGGCTGTTCGAGCTCGCGTTCGACGACGAGGCAACCCTCGATTCCGCCCTCGGTGAACTGCTGGATGCAGCGGGTTACCAAGGAGTTATCGGGGGCTGACTCAGCCTTCACAGTTC
>NZ_JBHWZY010000340.1:0-6990 GCF_042727815.1 Nocardia sp. NPDC060220 | reverse complement strand
TCGGGGTGGTCTCAGGGTGATCCCTGATGTGTCCGCGCAGGTAGTCGCGGTGCCGAATGTGCGCGACAGCTGTGCGCTCACTTCGTGACCGCGCCGTTATGTGACGAAGGTCACATGTTTGGCTGGATGATATTCGGTGGGGTATTCGGTTGACGCGTCAACGCGCGCGTCGGCCCGACCACAACGCGAAAACCAGCGCGAGCAGGAAGCCGACAGGTGCGAGCATCGCCAGGCCGTAGAGCCACAGCCCCGGATCGCTGTCGGACACGATCGGCGTCACGAAGATCGCGATCACCGCCAGAATTCCGGTACCGAACAGGACGAGGGCCACGTGCAGCAGGCGATCGCCGGAGCGTCGCGGACCGGGCGAGGCCGGATCTGGTGAATTCGTCACCGATGAACCGTAAAACTGATGTGCTCGCGATATAGCCACCGGGGTAGACTCGCAGCACATCGCGTCCCGCCTTGTTGGGGGGCGCGTTCTTTTCGCGACAAGCAAGATTGTGTAACCCGGGCCACAAGGGTTCGGGTGCCGAATGATGAACGGGTGAGCGCAGTGCCGACCGGCCGGGTGAAGTGGTACGACGTCGAGAAGGGCTTCGGCTTCCTGTCTCAAGACGAGGGCGAGGACGTCTATGTCCGCTCGTCCGCGCTGCCCGAGGGCGTCGAGGGACTCAAGCCCGGACAGCGTGTCGAATTCGGCATGGCCGCCGGTCGCCGTGGGCCGCAGGCGCTCAGCGTGACGGTGCTCGAGGCGCCGCCGACCGTCGCCCGCGATCGTGACCGTGGGCAGGCGCCCGCGCGCAAGGACGCCGGGCCGCGCAAGTCGCCCGACGAACTGCACGGCCTGGTCGAGGACATGATCACGCTGCTGGAGAGCACCGTGCAGCCGGATCTGCGGCGGGGCAAGTACCCGGATCGCAAGATGTCCCAGCGTATTTCCGAGGTCGTGCGGGCCGTGGCTCGCGAACTCGACCACTGACGGTTTCGCGAAACCGGCCCCGAACGAATGTCGTTCGGGGCCGGTTCCGTTTCGGGCTCAGGACTCGCGAGGTTCGGGCTCGGGAGTGACGATCGACCAGGCGGCGTGCGGGATATAGCTTTCCTGCCCGGTGGCGATGTCACGGGCCAGGATCGGCAGCTGCACTTCGATGCCGATCAGACGCAGGCCTGGTTCCGGCTTCGACTCGATGGTGAGTGCCCTGGCGCGGTCCGGGTAGTCGGCGAAGCTGAGCACCCGGTCCAGCTGCTCGCCGCTGGGGCGCTGGTAGATCAGCTGGATGAGCCAGGGCGATTCGGCGACCGCGTCGGGCAGCGAGAGCTGTACGGGTTCACCGGCGGGGACCTCCAGCGGCGTGGTCTCGCCGTACCGGCAATTCTCCATCCGCACCGTGCAGTACATGAACGGGTCGACAGTGATGGTCGTGCCGTGCGCGTACGCGGTGAGCTGCGGGGTGTGCGCGGGCGCCTTCGATACCGCCACCCCCACCCACACCGCGGTCACCGCGACGACCGCGAACAGTCCGGCCGCGACCAGCGCGACGATCGTTCGAGCGTTGAGCTTGCTCACCAGGTGGGGTCTCCTGTCCCTCTCGGATGGGTGTTGGGCACTTCCTGCTCGACGTGCTGGGGGCGATTGCCGCCCAGACCCGGCAGCAGCGAGTGCCCGGTATAGCTGACGAACGTCTGGAGCAGTCCGGCCAGCAGGATCACGCTGATCAAGGCGAAACCCTTCCAGTATTCGATCGGCATCAGCACGCCGGCCGCCCCGCCGACGACCCAGCTCAGTTGCAGCACGGTCTCCGAGCGGCCGAACCCTGACGCGATCGATTCCGGCGGGAGATCGTCCTGGATGGCGGCATCGAGGGAGACCTTCGCGAGCGCGCTGGCCGCGGAGGCCACCAGTGCGGCTACGGCGGCGCCGAACAGATTCCCGGTGAACGCGGCGAACAGCGCGACCACCGCGCACGCGCCGGTGCAGCCGAGCACCACCGGCGACGGCCTGCCCAATTGCAGCCGGGCGCCGGTCGCGTTGCCGCCGAAGTTGCCGATGGCCGCCGCGGCGCCGACCAGGCCGAGCATCGCCGCCTGTTCGCTGGGACTGCCGCCCGACCCCTTGGCGACGAAGGCGATGTAGAAGGTGAGGAAGCCGGTGAGCACGCGAATCGAGCTGTTGCCCCACAGGCCGGTCACCACGGCGCGGCCCAGCGGCTGACGCCGTTTGCGCGGCGGCACCGCGGACTGCTCGCCGCGGTGGATGACCTCGGTGTGCGCGTCGGGGCCGTGGTAGGTCAGCGTCGCGGGGACCTCTCCCTCGGTCACCTCGACCCAGCGCGGAATACGCAAGCTGAGGAACACCCCCGCGACGGCGATGCCGGTGGCGAAGATCAACGCGCCGGTGGAACCCGCGATCAGGGCGGTGAGCGCGGCCAGGGCGCCCGCGCCGATGGTGCCGCCGACCAGGCCGAACACGGTCAGCCGGGAATTGGTACGCACCAGGTCGATATCCGGTGGGAGCACGCGTGGCGTCACCGCGCTCTTGAGCACGGCGAAGGATTTCGAGCCGACCATCATGCACAGGGCCAGTGGATACAGGCCCCAGGTGTCGATGTTGAAGATCAACAGCAGCGCGAAGCCCGCGCGCAGGCCGAAGGTCGTCGCCAGCGCGAGCCTGCGACCGCGTTGCAGCCGGTCGAGCAGCGGGCCGATCAGCGGCGCGATCAGCGCGAACGGCGCGATGGTGATCAGCAGGTACAGGGCCACCTTGGTTTTGGATTCGGCGGTGGCGCTGGCGAAGAACAGGGTGTTGGCCAGGGCGACCGCGATCGCGGCGTCGAGCGCGAAGTTCGCCATGGTGGCGTAGGTGAGCGCGGTCAGGCCGGACTGGTCGGCGCCGTCGGCCTTGGCGGCGCGCTGGAAGGTGGCGATGCCGCGTTCGGTGAGTTCGCGGCTGCGCATGGCGGCTACGCGGGTGACGGTGAGTTTCCGGGGGACGCGCTGGTTGACCTGGTCGTCGACGCCTTCGTCGCGAGGAAAGGGACGGGTACCCGCCGGGCCGGTGTCGTCCCCGGGGAGGTCGGAGCGTCCTTGCTCGTCGCGGGGTGCCGGGGGTCGGCCCCGATCGTCGACCGGAGGCCCGTCGTGCGGATGCTCGGCGCGTGGTGCGGCCGGTCGGCCCCGATCGTCGAAGGGCGGACGCCGCTTCGGGTAGTCGTCCGGTGTGCGTCCGGCGGGCGCCGCGTTCGGCACGGGCGTGGTCGGGGCGGCCGGGTCGACGGGGCGGTGGCGTCGGAACAGGCTTTTCGACCGGACCGTCGGCGGCTCGGCGGGCAGCGGCCGTTCGGGCCGGGGGAAGACCTTGCGCGGTGCGCGCGGCGGGTACTGCCCATAGCCGGGGTGTGGGTCGGCGGCAGTACCGTCCCGGCGACCACGGTCAGGACCGGATGGATCGCGGGGCGTAGTCACAAGTCCAATTCTGTCGCACTCGGGCGGCGCGTGTTCACTCGCGCCGCGGCAATGTCGGCCACACCCGGGTTATTTCCCGACGAAACGCACTTCGAACATGCGCGGCCAGTACTTGCCGGTCAGCAGGAACCGATCGGTGCCGGGCAGGTGAGCGATACCGTTGAGCACATCGGCGCCCGCCCGTTCGGCGGGGGTGAGCAGTCCGCCCGCCTCGATGACGGCGAGAATCCGGCCGGTCTCGGGATCGATGTGCAGAATCTCGTCCGTCGGGTAGTTGTTCGCGTAGACCGTGCCGTCTTCCGCGCAGTCCAATTCGTTCGGCTTCGGATCGCGGTAGCCGGACAGCGTCACCGAACCGGTCTGCGCGAAGGTCACCGGGTCGCGGAAGGTGAGCGTGCCGGTGCCGTCGCTCATCACCAGCCGCTGTGGCTGTGCGCACAATCCCCAGCCCTCACCCTGATAGTCGGCGCGACCGGTCTCGGCCAAGGTGACCGGGTCGCGGGCGATGGCGAAACCGTCCTGCCAGGTCAACTGCCACACGATCGCGCCCGCCCTGGTCATGCCCTCGCCGAACACGCGACCAGGCAGGTCGACGCGCGCTGTTTCGGCGCCCGTGCGCTGGTCGGCGGCCCGCGCGGTCGACACGCCCCACATTCCGGTGCTCTCGTAACGGACGCCGTCGGCCACTTCCAGACCCTGGGTGAAGGCCTGCGGATCGTGCGGTGACGAGCCGATCACTTCGACTCGTAACCGCGTCGGTCCGGGCTCCTCTGGACCGCTACAAGCCCCCGCGCCGAGCACACTGACCAGCACTGCGACGGCCAACGAACTGCGATTGCACTTCATACGGCAAAATGTATGCCGTGAGCGCAGTATCTGTTTCGGAGTCCGGCGTGCGTCCCGTTCTGGCCGACGCGGCCGAGGTCGCACGTCGTGCGCTCGTCGCGTTGGAACCCGACGGGGTAGGAGTCCATCTGGGGGTGAGCGCCGAGGACGACACCGCGGCCACCCACCGGTTCGAGGCGACCCTGCCCGGCTACCGCGGCTGGCAGTGGGCCGTCGTGGTCGCCGCGCCCCCCGGCGCCGACCACGCGACGGTGAGCGAGTCGGCGTTGCTGCCTGCCCTCGACGCCCTGATCGCCCCCGACTTCGTCCCGTGGGAACAGCGGGTCCGCCCCGGCGACCTCGGCCCCGGCGACCTGCTCGCCGCCCCCGCCGACGACCCCCGTCTCGTTCCCGGCTACGTCGCCACCGGCGATCCGGTGATCGACGAGGTGGCCCGCGAGGTCGGCCTCGGCCGCGTCCAGGTGCTCAGCCTCGAAGGCCGCGCCGACGCCGCCCAGCGCTGGTTCACCGAGTTCGGCCCCGACACCGAGATGGCCAAGGCCGCCCCCGGCACCTGCGGCATGTGCGGCTTCTACCTGCCGCTGGCCGGCGCCCTGCGCGAGTCCTTCGGCGTCTGCGGCAACGCGATGGGTGCCGACGGCCACGTCGTCCACATCGAATACGGGTGCGGCGCCCACTCCGACGTGGTGGCACCCAGCGGCAACGGATCCCCGCTGTACGAGGCATTCGACGACCACGCGGTGGATTTCGTCGAGATCGTCCGCCCGGCTGTCGAGGACGCGATCGACAAGGCCACATCCCAGGCCGCTGGCGCGGACTCGGCAACAGAGGCCGCGGCGGAGATGTCTGCCGACGCCCCGGCATCAGCGGTCCCGACGACCGGCGCTGACTCGGCATCAGCGGCTGCGGTCCGCGCGACCGGCTCTGACTCGGCATCAGCGGCTGCGGTCCGCGCGACCGGCTCTGACTCGGCATCAGCGGCTGCGGCCCCGGCGACCGGTGAAGACTCCGCGTCGGAGACCGCGTCCCAGGCGACGGCCGAAGTGTCGGCCACAGTGGTCGACCAGGTCGAGGCCGAGCCTGCCGGCGCCGACCCCGCGACGACGGTCGTGGAGGTTGTCGCCGAGACTTCCGCCGACCCGGCGATCGAGGTCGTGGAGGTAGCGGCCGAAACGGTCGCCGCTGTCCCGCCGACCTCGGACACCGAGACCGAGCCGAGTTCCGCGGACTCGTTGACCGAGGTCGGCGAAGCCGCGGCGGAGCGGGCAGGCGACCGGCAGGAAACCGCCGAGGCCGAAGCGGTCGCCGCCGCGGACGCTGAGCGTCACGCGCTCACCGAAGGCGCCCTGCCGGAGTCGGCCGATGAGGTCGTCACCGCCGAAATCGCCTCGGACACCGGGGTTCCCGCCGAGACTGTTTCGGCCGAACCCACCGTCGAGGCAGAACTCGCCGTCGGCGACGAATCAGCCACCGCTGAGACCTCGGCCGCTTCGGATGCCGAGAGCTCTTCGGGCGTATCGGACGAGGTAGCGACTGCTGCCGACGCGGTCGCGGAGGCTGCACCTGCCGCCGAGACTGTGTCGGGCGCGGAGGCTTCCGCCGAGGGTGAGGCTGCTGTGTCGGGCGCGGAGGCTTCCGTCGAGGGTGAGGCTGCTGTGTCGGGCGCGGAGGCTTCCGTCGAGGGTGAGGCTGCTGTGTCGGATGCGGAGGCTTCCGCTGAAGGCGAGGCCGCGGTGTCGGGCGATGCGGGATCCGGTGAAGCGGCGGAGTCGGCTGATCTGAGCGAGCACGGATCGTCGGTGTCGCGCTGAACGGAGCGGGTGACCCGTTCGGTACCGCGGAGCTGCGGGCCGGAGTACTTGCCGCGTGGCGGGATTCGCCGACGCGGTTACGTGAGGACAGTGCCAGCGAGGCGGATCTGGTGGCCGCGGGCTACCGGGACCGGCTGCTCACCGAGCTCGCGCAGAACGCGGCCGACGCCGCGGCGAAGGCCGGTGTCGCGGGTGAGCTGATCGTGCGGGTGCTGGACGGGCGGCTGCACGTCGCGAACACCGGTGCGCCGCTGAGTGTTTCCGGTGTGCACGCGCTGACGGCACTGCGTGCCTCCGGAAAGGCGGGTGCCGCCCAGGTCGGTCGCTTCGGTGTCGGCTTCACCGCGGTGCGGTCCGTCGGTGACGAGATCGAGGTCCGCTCGACGACCGGATCCCTGCGCTTCTCCCGCGTCGCCACGCTGAACGCCTTGCACGACACGGGCATCGGCATCCCCGAGAACCTCACGACAATCGCGCCCCCGGTCCTGCGCCTGGCCTGGCCGGTGCCGACCACCCCACTCGCGGGCACCGACACCGAGATCGTCGTACACCTGCGCGACGACGTCGACCCCGCGGCCCTCCTCGACGCCATGCGAGCCGAGGCCCCCGACCTCCTCCTGGAACTACCGGCCCTACAGCGCATCCGTATCGACACGGACGAATTCACCAGCGCGGTAACTGTTCTCGCCACCAACGCCCAACCTGCTGACGCTATTCGTTCCAACGCCGCCCAGGCAACCGACGCTACTGCCGCCCCCTCCACAGACGCCGCCGCCGTTGACGCTGCCGTCGATGCGACCGCCACAGCTGTGGCCGCAGACGCCGCTGCCGCTGCCGCTGCCGTCGACGCCACAGCCACAGCCGCGGC
>NZ_JBHWZY010000339.1:0-7035 GCF_042727815.1 Nocardia sp. NPDC060220 | reverse complement strand
GGCCGGTACCGCCGCGCTACTGCCGACCGCGATCTCGGCGTTCAGCGAGGGGCTCGAGCAGCCCGAGAGCGAGATCATGGTCTTCCTTGCTGCCCGCGAGGCCGCCCACCAGCGGCTCTTCGCGCACGTGCCGTGGCTGCGTCAGCAGGTGCTCGGCGCCGTGGAGGACTACGCGCGCGGCATCAAGATGGACTTCTCCGCGATCGAGGAAGCCGCGCAGGGCATCGACCCGATGTCGCTGAGCGACCCCTCCAAGCTGGAGGAACTGCTCTCCCAGGGCACGTTCGAACCGCAGACCACGCCCGAGCAGAAGCAGGCGCTCGAGCGTCTGGAGACCCTGCTGGCGCTGATCGAGGGCTGGGTCGACGTCGTGGTCAGCGACGCGGTGGGTGAGCGTCTGCCGGGCGCGAACGCGCTGTCGGAGACACTGCGCCGCCGCCGGGCGACGGGCGGACCCGCCGAGCAGACATTCGCCACCCTCGTCGGCTTGGAGTTGCGGCCGCGCAAGGTGCGTGAGGCCTCGGCGCTGTGGCGGCGGCTCACCACCGACGCGGGGATGGAGCGGCGCGACAAGGTGTGGGAACACCCCGATCTGCTGCCCGATTCCACCGATCTCGACTCGCCCGCCGGGTTCATCGACTCCATCATCGGTGGCAGCACCGGCGCTTTCGACGACCCGCTGGCCCAGCTGGCCGCGACCGAGGCGCGGGAGCGCGACGCGGCCGGTCTCGGCAAAGCCGAGGCCGAGGAGTCCGATTCCGACGAAACCCCGCGCGACGAGGGTGATTCCGACTCGGATTCCGGCAAGGCCTGATCCACCTCGCCGCCGAGGTCGGTGAGAAACTTCCGATCTCGGTGGCGCAACACGGTTCCGAGGCTAACGTTCGTCGCGAAACGCGGCGACGACCCGCGGTACAGCGGTTGTTCACACTGCGGAATCCGTCGGCCGACACGCCGAAAGCCTGTGGATAACTGCACTTTCGGCGCACCTCGCGCCGCTGTCGGATGCCGATACTTCTGGCATGACGACCACTTCCCCACTGCGCGGGCCGATGCTCAACCCGCGAGTGACCACCCTGGTTCGCCCGTCCGGCACGGTCCAGCTCGGCTGGGACCCCGAACGCGCGCTGCTGCTGGAAACCACCGATCACGACACCGGTACCGTGCTCGCCTTCCTCCGCCTGCTCGACGGCTTGCAGTCGCGGCCCCAGATCATCTGGCGGGCAGGTGAATTCGGCATCAGCCCCGATCGCACCATGGGCATGCTCACCGCGATCGAGCGTGCGGGCCTGCTGCTCGAGCCCGAACCCGCGCTGGGCAAGATCCGCGGTATCACCGTGCACGGCCTCGGTCCGCTCTCGGACGCCGTAGCGATCGGATTGCGGCGCATGGGTTTTCGCCCCACCCGCTCGCGCGCGTACCGACCCGACAGTCCGCCCGGTACCGCCACGGGCGATCTGGTGGTACTCACCGACGCGTTGATGATCGACCCCGGACTGTCGGTGGATCTGGTGTTGCGCCGGGTGCCGCACCTGCAGGTCCGAGTTCGCGACGGGGTCGGCGTGGTCGGCCCGCTCGTACTGCCCGGCGAGACCAGCTGCCTGCGCTGTGCCGACCTGACCCGGGCCGGATTCGATCACGACTGGCCGCATCTGGCCGCCCAGCTACTGGGCCGCACCGGGCACGCATCCCCGGCGGGCATCGCGGCGACGACCGCGCTGGCGCTCGGCGAACTGGAGGCGATCGTCGCCTGTTCACCGCGGCGTCCACCGCGCACTCTCGACGCCACCGTGGAATTGAACCTCGACACCCACGAGATCCAGCGCCGGCCGTGGCTGCCGCATCAGGAATGCGGGTGCCGGAACATGACCTCCCGCGCGCCGGAAACCGCTCGGTGACGGGCGTCGCATCAGCCGGTGTGAGCATTCTTATGGCACACACCCCGCGAGTTCGGCCATGATGGGTACCGTGTCCGAGATCGTGCGCCGCAGTTCCAGCCGCAATGCCAAGTTGGCCAAGATTCCGCTCGGCATCGCCGGACGAGCAGCTGTCGGGTTCGGCAAGAAGCTCGTCGGTGGTGACAAGAAGCAGATCAACGCGAACCTGAACCAGAAAGCAGCCGAGCAGCTGTTCACCGTGCTCGGTGAGCTCAAGGGCGGCGCGATGAAGTTCGGGCAGGCGCTGAGCGTGATGGAGGCCGCGGTCCCGGAGGAGTTCGGCGAGCACTATCGCGAGGCGCTGACCAAGCTCCAGGCCGCCGCACCGCCGATGCCCGCCGAGACGGTGCACCGCGTGCTCGACCAGCAGCTGGGCACCAAGTGGCGGGAACGCTTCGCGTCCTTCGACGACACCCCGGCCGCCTCGGCCAGCATCGGCCAGGTGCATCGCGCGGTCTGGTCCGACGGCCGCGCGGTGGCGGTGAAGGTGCAGTATCCGGGCGCCGACGACGCGCTGCGCGCCGACCTGAAGACGCTGTCGCGGATGACCGGACTGCTCTCGTCGGTGATCCCCGGCGCCGATGTGAAGCCGCTGCTCGCCGAGATCACCGAACGCACCGAGGAAGAACTCGACTACCGCATCGAGGCCGCCAACCAGCGCCGCTTCGCCGCCGCGTTCGATGGCCACCCCACCATCGCGATCCCGAAGGTGGTGGCGGGCGCGCCGAAGGTGATCGTCACCGAATGGCTCGACGGCACCCCGGTGTCGGCGCTGATCAAGGCAGGCGCGGAGGACCCCGAGGGCACCCGGGCGCAGCGCAACCGGATCGCCGAGCTGATGGGAACCTTCCACTTCAGCTCGCCCGAACTGGTCGGCCTGCTGCACGGCGACCCGCACCCCGGCAATTTCCTGGTGCGGGCCGACGGCACCTTGGCCGTGCTCGACTTCGGCGCGTGTGCGCCGATGCCGGGCGGCTTCCCGGAGATCCTGGGCCGCATGCTGGCCCTCGCGGTCGCCGACGAGCACGCGGCCCTCACCGAGTTGCTCTACGAGCACGGCTGGGTCATTCCCGGCCGGGTGGTGACCCACGAGGAGATCGAGGCGTACCTGCGCCCGTTCAGCGACCCGATTCGCACCGACACGTTCCACTTCACCCGCTCGTGGATGCAGCGGGTGGCGGGCAAGGCCTCCGAGTTCTCCAGCCCGGAGATGAAAACCGCTCGCGCCCTGCAACTTCCGGCCGAGTACCTCACTGTCTTCCGGGTACTCGGTGGCTCGGTCGGCATCCTGGCCCAGCTCGACGCGGAACTCGGCTTCATGAACCTGGTCCGCACCTGGGTGCCGGGCTTCCGCGCCGAACAGGCGTCGTAGGCGCCCCTCACCCGGGGCGTCTCAGTCGACGGAAGCCCTGGACGAGCGTCGGCCCACCGTGCACAGCACGTGCACCGCGATGCCGACCACGGCGGCCATGGTGACTCCGCTGCCGAGTAGTAGCTTCAGATCGGCGGGGAAGCCGCGATAGAGGGCGGGAACCAGAATCGGCAGCAGGCCCGCGGTGAGGGCCGCGGTGGTGGTGAGCAGGGCCGCGTCGTCGTTCAGGTCGACTTCGCGGAACAGGCCGATCGCGGAAGCGATGATCGTGGCGAACACGATGGCCGCCGTCGCGCCGACGACAGGGCCGGGTAGCGAATTCACGATCCGGCCGACCGGCGCGACGAACGCGGCCAGGATCAGCATCAGTCCGGTCAGCGCGGTGACGTAGCGACTGCGAACACCGGTGAGCCGGATCAGCCCGATGTTCTCACCGCTGGTCACCATGGTCGGTCCACCGAACAGCCCGGAGAACAGGGAGGTGACAGCGTCACCGCGGATCGTGCGCCCGACCGTCGGCGCGGTGTCGATCTGCTTGCCGACGACCTGCGCGTTGAGCACCGTTTGCCCGGTGGCCTCGGCCATCGAGCCGATGCTGAACACCAGCAGCGGCACGGCCGCCAGCAGGTCGAAATGCGGTGCGCCGAACAGCAGCGGCTCCGGCAGTTGCACCAGCGCGTCACCCGGGGCGAGCGTGAATCGGCCGAGCGCGGCCGCCACCGCGGTCCCGACCCCCATCCCGATCAGCACCGACACGCGTCGCCAACCGGGAGGCAGGAAACGGTGTGCCAGCACTGTCGCCGCGATGGTCACCCCGGCGATGGTCACCGACCTGACCGGGGTGGGGTCGTCGGCGGAGGTGATCAGATTCGCGCCGACCTTCACCAGGTTCACCCCGATCACCAGGATCATGCTCGCGATCACGACCATCGGCAGGAACCGCACCAGCTTGCGCGCGATCGGCACCAGTGCGATGCCCGCGACCGCGGTGATCAGTACCGCGCCGGTGGCGGTGGCGGGGTCGTAGGTCTGCGCGGTCTGGATGAACAGCACCACCGCCGCGCCACCGGGCAACATGACGAACGGCAGCCCGGCTCCGAGACCGTATCGGCCCCCGGACTGCAGGATGGTGCCGATACCGCTGAAAAGCAGTGCGCCACAGAGCAGGGCGCGGGCCGCCTCGTCGTCCAGGTGCAGGCTGCGGCTGATCAGCAGCACCGAGGTGAGCGGCATCGCGATCATCACCACCAGGTGCTGTAGCGCACCGGCGAAAGCCCGTCCCGCGGGCGGAATCTCGTCGACCGGCGCCACCATCGGTTCGGTCACCGCAGCCATGGGAGTTCCTCGGCGCGGTAACGGTAGGCACGGAAGATCGCGTTGGAAACGCCCGGAAACACCTGGGCGGTATCGGGATCGGGATATTCGGTGAACGAGGGCACCACGTACTCCCAGCAGATCTCCCGTTCCGGGGTCACCTCGAAGATCCGGCCGAACGCCGCCTCGGTGATCAGCGTGTTGCCGTTGGGCAGCCGCTGCGCGCCACCCATGAAGGGAGTGAAGAACGCCTCACGCGGGGAGTCCTGATAGGTCCACCCGACTTCGCCGGTAGCAGCGTCTATTTCGATGACGCGGCTGTAGGTGACCGACTCTCCGGTGCGGAAGGTGCCGTTGTCGAACACCAGGATCTGGCCGTCGCCGAGCGGGGTGGCGTGATGCTGTTGAGCGACGGTGTCGCGGTCGGCGAGCTCGGTGACCGCGCCGGTGCGCCGATCGATCAGGATCACCGCGGAGACACTGCGCAGACTGGCCACCACCGTGTGCTCGTCGAGCGGGTACACGCTGTTGATCAGCGGCCAGTGCTCACGCCAATAGTGCGGCTGCAGTGCGAATTGCGCGGGATCGAGATGCTCGACGGCACGCCACTCCCAGATCGGCGCGCCGTCGGGGCCGACCTCGCGGATCACATCGGACCAGACGATCCCGTCGGCTTCGGTGCCCGGCACACCGCCCTGGATCCGTGCCGCGTCGGCGCCGGTGAGCGGCTGCACTGCGGCGTAGAGCACGCGCCCGTCGTCGTAGTGGTGGGCGTCGTGGTGGGCCAGATCGTCGCGGATCTCGGATAGTTGGGCACCGGTGTGGTCGTAGCGGGCCATCGAACCGCCGGAGTACTTGCGCCACATGGCGAACAGGGGTGCACGGGCCAGGGTCGCACCGTTGTAGGCGAGGGAGCCGTCGGCGAGGATGCGGGCGTGTCTGCCCGGGCGGTAGGGCAGGTGCCACTGGTGGACGATCGCGCCGTCGAGGTCGACCAGGTCGACTCGACCATTGCCCGCCAGCGGCGCGTAGAGCGTGAAGCCGGGCGAGGCCAGCTCGGCATCGCTGCCGATCAGCCCGATGCCCCGGCGCTTGAGGGTGTTCTGTTCCATGCCGCCTCTTCCTGAATATTCGACCCCACTGAATATTCAGTAGAATCGCGCACACGGGAACCGTTCCGATCATGGTGCGCGAAACCGGCTCACCCCCTGGTCGGACACCGAAACAGCGGACCAGCACCGGTTGCGGGCACTGAAAATTCACTACAGTCACACGCACAGCCAGGACCGAGGACACGGAGGCGATCAGTGGCCAGTGAGCACATCCGGAATCGGCAACTCGGCACCGTGATCCGCGATCGGCGCCTCGCCGCCGAATACACCCTCGCCCGCCTTGCCACCGAAACCGGTCTGTCCCAGTCATTTCTGAGCCAACTCGAGAACGGCCGGACCAACACCAGCCTGCGCTCGCTCCAGCTGATCGCCGATGCCCTCTCGACCACCGCGACAGCCCTGCTGGCCGCGGCCGACGACACCGCGCCCGCGGCCGTGGTCCGCGCCGCCGACGACACCGCCCTGCCCCAAACCGAGCCCGGTGCGGGCACCGTCCGGTCCCTCGTCCACGGTGACCGCGACCTGCGCGCCCTGGAATTCACCGGCGGCACCGATCGCGGTGACCGCGATTTCGTCCACCGATCCGACGAGATCATCCACGTGATCCGCGGCCGGATCTCCCTGATCGCCGACGGCACCGAACACGACCTCGGCGCCGGTGACACCTATTACTGCCGCGCGGGTGAGAAGCACAGGTGGTGGGCGCACTCCCCGGACACCACCACATTGGTCCTCGCCGTCGCCGACGGTCGCACCGTCAAACGCGCATCCCGCATATAGCAAAACGAACCGCTCACCATGACGAGGTGAGCGGTTCGCTTGCGGTACAACCCTTTTCCCGGGTTCATGCCACGATCGCGACCTTGCGCGGGCGACCGCGGGGGCGCTTGCGGGCGATCACGACACCCTGGTCGAAGATCTCACCGCCCCACACGCCCCACGGCTCGGCACGATCGATGGCCGCGGTCAGGCAGCCCTTGCGGATCGGGCAGGCCGCGCACAGTTCCTTGGCCTGCTCGAGATCGGTGGGGCTCTCGGCGAACCACAGATCGGGGTTTCCGCCCCTACAGGGCAGAGTCTTGGTGACCTCACGGACGCGAGGGGTCTGCGCCACGGTTCGGCATGTCACGTCAGTAGTGGCCGTCGGCCAGTCCTGGGCGGTGAACACGTCGTTCTCCTTCAGCTCGTTTGCAGCGGTCGAATGTTCGGTGTGCGAACCCGGTGCCAACGGCTGAGGAGCCGAAATAAAGATGGCCACGGTTTTCGCTTCTCGCGATCCGTGGCCAGGAGGTCTGGGAGG
>NZ_JBHWZY010000338.1:0-7038 GCF_042727815.1 Nocardia sp. NPDC060220 | reverse complement strand
CGTCGACTCCTGGCCGCCGCACTGCCGAGTGGGCACCCCCGGCGCCGATTTCCATCCCGCGCTCGATGTCTCGCCCATCCAGGAAACGTTCTCCAAGGGCGAGTACACCGCCGCCTACTCCGGCTTCGAAGGCGCGGCGGCGGACGGCACCTCTCTCACCGATTGGCTCCGAGCTCGCGGCATCGACGCCGTGGACGTGGTCGGCATCGCCACCGACCACTGTGTTCGGGCCACCGCGCTGGACGCCGCCGAGGCCGGATTCGACACCACCGTCCTGCTCGATCTCACCGCGGGCGTCGCCCCCGAAACCACCGAGACCGCCCTGACCACCCTCCGCGATGCGGGCGTCGGGCTGCGTCCCTGAATACTTCCCCCATGGACTATCGATTCCCGGCGCACACCCGATCCGCCCTGACGAAGGCACTCGCCGAGACCGACAGCATCCACGACGCCGCCGACACCGTGTTCTGGTCGAACCCGGCCACCGACGACCTCCAGCGCCTCGGCATCGCCGCGTTCGGCAAACTCCCCCCGGCCTTCTCCCACCTGCTGGCCCTGTCGAGCCTGCACACAAGCGTTCTCGACGCGGGCTTCTCGAGCTACCTGAAAACCCGCCGCAGCGAACTCCCCTGGGCCACAAGAGGTTTACGTGCAGCAGGCATGCCGCAACTGGCCGCCGCGGCCATCATCGCCGCCCGCGACGCCTCCCTCAGCTCCCCGAACGACGACCTCGACCGCTTCTGGGAAGACGAACACCAGACCCTCGCCACCCCCGACCAGATCCGCCGCCCCACCGGCGACCGCGCCGAAGACCCCGACGAGATCTACGACATCAACGAACCCGAGGATTTCGAACAGCGAGTCCTCGACTACGTCCGCGATCACATCGACGACTTCGTCCGCGAGTCCTGACCGGGCTCGCCATCGCTCGGGCAAACCTGTCCGAGGGTGCGGATAAGCTGCCAGCGTGCCCGAACTCCCTCCCGTCGCCGACCTGCTCGTCACCGCCGTGCATGCCCTCGGTGGCAAGGAACGCACCGGGCAGACCACCATGGCCACCGCCGTCGACCACGCGATCGACACCAAGGAGCACCTGGCCGTCCAGGCGGGCACCGGCACCGGCAAGTCGCTGGCCTATCTCATCCCGAGCCTGCGGCACGCGGTCCGTACCGGTCGCACGGTGGTGGTCTCCACCGCCACGATCGCGCTGCAACGCCAGCTCGTCGACCGCGATCTGCCGCGCCTGGCCGAGGCACTCACCAAGCCGCTCGGCCGCGCACCCAAGTTCGCGATCCTCAAGGGCCGCAACAACTATCTCTGCCTGAACAAGATCAACAGCGTGATCCCGGAAGACACCGGCGGCGAGGCCGAGCTGTTCGACGCCTTCGCCATCTCCCGCCTCGGCCGCGAAGTCCAGCGCCTCAACGAATGGGCCTCCGACACCGAGACCGGCGACCGTGACGAACTCGCCCCCGGCGTCACCGACCGCGCGTGGCGCCAGGTGAGTGTGGGCTCGCGCGAATGCCTCGGCAAGTCCCGCTGCCAGTTCGGCCAGGACTGTTTCGCCGAGAAGGCCCGTGCGGAATCGGCCCAGGCCGATGTGGTGGTCACCAACCACGCGCTGCTGGCCATCGACGCCATCAGCGGCATCCAGATCCTGCCCGAACACGATGTGGTGGTGATCGACGAGGCGCACGAACTGGTCGACCGTGTCACCGGCGTCGCCACCGCCGAACTGGCCGCGACCGCGATCAGCGCGGCCGCCCGCCGCTGCACCAAGCTGATCGACGAACGCGAGGTAGACCGCCTGGAGGGCGCCGCGGAGGCCTTCCACCAGGCACTGGAGGATCTGCCGCCCGGCCGCTGGGACCAGATGCCCGACGGCATCGCCCCGGTGCTCGCCCTGGTTCGCGATTCCGCCTGGAACGCGCGCACCGCCATCGCACCGCAGGGCACCGTCAAAACCCAGGACGACCCCGACAACGCCGCCGCCCGCACCATGGCCGTGGCCGCCATCGACGACGTGCACGACGCCGCGGTCCGCGCGCTCACCGCGTTCGAGGAAGCCGACCCGGCCGCCCGTCGCGATGTCATCTGGTTGTCGGCCGACGAGATGCGCGGCGTCGCCCGCCGCACCTTGCGGATGGCGCCGCTCTCGGTCGGCGGCCTGCTGCGCAGCAGGCTGTTCGGCACCGCGACAGTCGTACTCACCTCGGCCACCCTGCAGATCGGCGGCTCGTTCGACGGGCTCGCGATCACCTGGGGCCTGCCGTCGCAGTCACGCGGCAAGGTCGATGCGGCCATGGCCAACGGCGCCACCGCACCCGCCGACCTGGAATCGGTGCGCTGGAACGCCCTCGACGTGGGTTCACCGTTCGACCACGCCAAGTCCGGCATCCTCTACGTGGCCAAACACCTGCCCGCCCCGGGCCGCGACGGCCTCTCGCCCGCCTATCTCGACGAGATCGAACAGCTCATCACCGCCGCCGGTGGCCGTACACTCGGCCTGTTCTCCTCGATGCGCGCCGCCAAGGCCGCCACCGAGGCGCTGCGCGAGCGGCTCGACACCCCGGTGCTGTGCCAGGGTGACGATTCGATGGGCGCGCTGGTGCGCAAGTTCGCCGACGACCCGGCCACCTCATTGTTCGGCACCCTCACCCTCTGGCAGGGCGTCGACGTGCCCGGCCCGTCGCTGAGTCTCGTTATCCTGGACCGCATTCCGTTCCCCCGGCCCGACGATCCGCTGCTCACCGCGCGCCAGCGCGCGGTGGAGTCGCGCGGCGGCAACGGTTTCATGACCGTGGCCGCCAATCACGCCGCCTTGCTGCTGGCCCAGGGCACCGGCAGGTTGCTGCGCAGCGTCGACGACCGCGGCGTGGTCGCGATCCTCGACTCCCGCCTCGCCACCGCCCGCTACGGCAGCTACCTGCGCGCTTCGCTGCCGCCGTACTGGGAGACCAGCGATCCCGAGGTGGTTGCCAAGGCACTGCGCCGGCTCACCGACTCCGCCTGAGCGAAGCCGACGCTTGCAGGTCGAGTCTTGCAATCGAGGTGACCACACTCGTGAATCAGCGAGCGTGCGAACGCAAGACGTGAGAACGTGTGGTGATGATGCACCACGCCGATGGCGAGGTACTCGGCGAATTTCTGGTCAGCGCAAGATCTTTGGCCGAGTACCGCGCGATGTTCCATCTCTCCGACGATGATCTGGCTGGGCGCCGTGTCCTCGATTGCCCCGGTGGCGCAGCAAGTTTCGCGGCCGAAGCAAGCGCCATGGGTGCCGAAGTCACCGCGATCGATCCCATCTACGCCACCCCACCGACCGAATTGGCCGCCCGCGCGACCCCCGAAACCGAACGCGCCGTGGCCTGGGCACACTCCCACGCCGACCGCTACCGCTGGGACTGGTACGGCTCCACGACAGAACACGCCGCGATCCGCCGCGGCGCCGCCGCCCGCTTCGCCGACGACGTGCGCGCCGCGCCCCACCGCTATCTGGCCGGCTCGTTACCCTCACTCCCGTGTCCCGACGACGCGTTCGACCTGGCCCTGAGCTCGCACCTGCTGTTCAGCTACGCCGACCGGCTCGACGCCGACTTCCACCTGGCCGCCCTGCTCGAACTGGCGCGCGTCGCCACCGTCGAAACCCGCGTCTACCCGCTGCTCGACTACACCGGCGCCCCACTCGACGACCTCATCGACCACCTGCGTACCGAACTCCACGACAAGGGCATCGCCACCTGCCTGCAAAAGACCGGGTATGAGTTCCACCACGGCGCCGACACCATGCTGACGTTGCGTCCGGCGGCCTGATGGGCGAGTGCGGGCGGGTGCGGCGGCCCGCAACGTGCACGCCGAGAACGGTTCGCCGCCAGCCGTGCCCGCTTTCATGTCGTTTTCCTACCGAAGTCGGTCCGCCGCCGAGCGCCGTCGACCCGGCGCGGTAGGTTCTTAGTCGTGCATACGATGTGGGCCGGCCGGTAGTACGGCCGTGGCGGAGAGATCTCGAGGCGTGGCACTCCCGCGCACGACCCTGACGCTTCTTCTGCTACTCGGTACCGCAGCCTTAGGCGTGACGCTGCTGTTCACCACCATGGATCCGTGGATGGACAGCGGCGGGATTCTCGTCGGTGGTCTCGACGTGCACATCTACCGCGACGGCGGCTGGCGGGTCGTGCACGAACGGGCGCTCTACATCGAGCCGACGCACTATGGCCTGCTCTACACCTACACGCCGTTCTCGGCCGTGGTCTTCCTGCCGCTACTGCTGGTGCCGTGGGCGCACGTCACCACGACCTGGATGGTGCTCAACCTGCTGGTGCTGTTCGGGGTTGTGCTGCAGAGCTTCCGGATGCTCGGCTACCGCACCACCCCCGGGCTGGCCGCCGTCAGCGCACTGCTCACCCTGGCCTGCACCTTCGCCGAACCGGTGCGTACCACGCTGTACTACGGGCAGATCAATCTGGTGCTGATGCTGGTGGTGCTGTGGGATTTCTCCCGCGCCGAAAACAGCAGGTTGCGCGGCATCGGCGTCGGTATCGCCGCGGGTATCAAGCTGACTCCGCTGTATTTCATCGCCCAGTATCTGGCGCAACGCCAGTGGCGCGCGGCCGCGACCGGTGCTCTCACCTTCCTCGCGTCGATCGGTCTGACCGCGCTGATCCTGCCGAGCGACTCGTATCAATACTGGACGTCGACGTTCTTCCATTCCGGTCGCATCGCCCCGGATGTCCACCCCGCCAACCAGTCCCTGCGCGGTGCCATCGCCCACCTCACCCACGGCCCCGCGCCGGTGTGGTTGTGGCTGTTGATCGCCGTGCCGATCGCGCTGGTCGCGCTGTGGCTGGCCGCCGTCCTGGTCCGCCGGGGCGAACCCCTGCTCTCGGTCACCCTCGGCGGCCTCACCGCCTGCGCGGTCTCCCCGTATTCGTGGGGTCACCACTGGGTGTGGTTCGTTCCGCTGCTGGTCTACCTGATCCACCGCGCTCAGACCCGCGCGCCGTGGTGGCTCGCCGCGGCCGCGCTCTACCTGTCCATCGCCGCCTGGACCTACACCTACACCCCCACCTGGGTGAGCGTCGGCACCTTCCTGCTCCCCCCGTGGTGGCCGCTGCCCCAGGTCCTGATGAACATCTACGTGATCATCTATCTGATCACCCTCGCGGGCATCGCCCTGCGCCTCCGCGCCCGCAAACTTCCCCCGGCCCCCATCGAGCCCGCCATCGATCTCGCTGTCCCCGAACAGCTTTCACCCGAAACCCGGGCCGTCGCCGCCCCACACCCCGACGACGACCGCCCGGCGATGATGAACTGAACTACCCGCAGGACCAATCGAAAACGCCCGACTCCAGATCGAGCTGGGCGTTGCCGCCGCCGAAGTTCATCCCGGAGATCTCCTCGATCTCCAGGTAGTACGGGGTCAACCCCTCGGGCAGCGCCTGCACGGGGAAGGCGGTGCCGCCGAGGTGGGAGCGGCCGAAGAGCGGCTCGGCCCACGTGGTCCAGCCGGAATCCTCGGTGAGCGGGTCCTGGTACTTGGTGTTCGGCTCGTATTCGACCGGGGGAACGCCCACGTTCGGGTCGGCGATGCGCTCGGCGAGCCAGACGCCGACGGTGGGGTGCACGTCGTCCCACGCATTACAGCCCTCATCGCTCGCGGTCGGGGAACCCGGCTTGCGAACATCGGCGGGCGGGGCGACGGGGCCGCCGGCGAATTCCTTGTCGGTCAGCCAGATCAGCGCGAAGGCGCCGCCGATCTCGTCGTGCATGATCTGCAACTTCGGGTGCAGGCGGGTGGACACGAGATCGCGGGCAAGGGGATCGTCCGACGAGGCGTCGGCCTCGACCGCGTCGGTTCCGGCGAACTGCCCCTCGCCCTGGAAGAGCGCGATGGCGGGGAACCCGGGTCCGCGACGCTGGAAATCGGTGGGCAGGCGCAGGGTGAGCGCGTGCATCATCGGCAGGCCGGTGACAGGTCCGCGCGGCCACGTCGCCGGATCGATGGCCGGTCCCTCACTGCCGATCCAGCCGGAGCGCACCGGCGCGTCGAGCACCAGCGGATCACCCTCGGGCGTCTCGGCCAGTTTGTCCGCCGAGTCTCCGAAACCCAGGTCGTAAGCCTTCATCGCAGCTCTCCTCTTCCATCCGCGGACAATGCGTGGCGCCGCTGTGTACAGACGCCGCCACGAGGTTAATCGCTGCCACCGACTCTCCGCGCGTGCTCCGTGGAACCACGGGCGTACGGGCGATGACGAATCAGCTCGAGGCGGCGCGAAAGAGGCGGCGCGGCAACCGAACCCCGGTCACCGCGCCGCCTCTCGACGATCAGCGTTGCTGCGTCGGATCAGAGCACAGCCTTGAAGATCAACGTCACCACCGCGGCCACGACGGCGAGCGCCACGGCCCCACCGCCCCACACCACACCCTGGCGCTGCCACGGCCGCCCGGCATCGAGCGAGAAACGCCCCGGTCCGGTGAACGCCAATGCCGCGGCGGCCAGCGCGAACAGCAGCGGCGTCGTGAACCCCGGTACCGACGGATCCGCCGGGAAGAGCCCGCCGCTCCACAACACGTTGATGGCGTTGATCATCGTTCCGAGCACGATGGCGGCGGCCAGCGGCGTGAACAGCCCGAGCACCAGCAGCAGCCCACCGACCAGTTCGGCGAGCCCGGCCAGGGTGCCGAAGAGTTCGCCGGGGTTGTAGCCCATGGCGGTGAAGCCGTCGGCATTGGCACGCCAGCCTGGTCCGTTGAACCAGCCGAACAACTTCTGGGTTCCGTAGGCGGCCATCAGTCCACCGAAGCCGACGCGCAGCACCAGCAGGCCGATGCCTGCGGCGGTGGTTTCGTCGGTGGTGGCGGTAGGAGTCAGGCGGGTAGCGGTGTCGGTCATCGTGTCCTCGTCTGCGAATCGGAAACATCCCCGCAACCGGACCGCGGTCCGATTGCCTTCCTCGATCACAACCCTGGGTCCGGTGCCACTATTTCACGCCGTTCCGGGCAATTCTGTGATGCCGGTCACAATCGATCAAAAAGGGC
>NZ_JBHWZY010000337.1:0-7065 GCF_042727815.1 Nocardia sp. NPDC060220 | reverse complement strand
ACGGCCGCTGACATCAACCGCCGATGCGCGGAACCCGGTTTGCCGCCCGCGAATTCGGCTTGCGCCCGCACCAGGTCCAGCCGCAGCGCGAACGCGGCTCCGCCTTCCTCGGCCGCACTGCCCTGCTCGCCGCCCCCGCCGACTACCCCGGCAGCGCCGACAGCCTCTCGTTCGCCAGGTCGCGCCGCCTGCTGCGCCGGGCAGCCGGTTGCTGGCGCGCCGGGGGCATCGCCCGCCGGCTCGCGGACGTCGCTCCACAGGGACGCGGCTCGCTCGGCCAGTCGCTCTGCGCGGTCGGTGAGGCCCGCCTCCGTCGCGGACTCGGCGGCGAGGACGAGTCTGCGCACGCGGGCGTTCGTGTCGATGCTCAGCGCGGCCGCGCGATCGTAGGCGGTCACGGCGGCATGGAGGCCGTGGCGGCGCCGGGCACGGTCGGCTGTGTGCTCGAGTGTGGTGGCGGTGTTCTCGTCGGGACCTGTTGCGGCACTGGCGAGATGCCATGCCCGCAGGTCCGCGGTGTCGTCGCCGCTCAGTGCGTCGGCCAGGGCGCGGTGGGCGGCCAGCCGGTCGGTGAGCGCGGCGCCTTGATACACCGCCGACCGCAGCAGTGGGTGGTGCCAGGTCAGCACCTGACCGTCGGTGCCGATCATGCCCGCGTCCTGGGCGGGTTGCAGATCCCGCAGTGACGCACCGAGACCGGCCGCGGCACGCAGGATCGGCGCCAGGTCCGCGGCACCGGCCGCCGCCGCGACCAGAAGCACGGTCCGCGTCGCCGCGGGCAAGCGGGTGACGCGGCCGTGGAAGGCCAGCTGTAACCGCTGCGACAACGGCAGCGGATTCGCATCGTCGACACTGCCGTCGCCGACAACTGCCGGAAGTTCCAGCAGCGCAAGGGGATTACCGCCCGACTCGGTGAGCAATCGATACCGGACGGCCGGACTCAGCGGGGTCGTACCGGCATCGAGCAGTGCCGCCGACGCCTCGGGACGCAGACCGGACAGGGCGAGTTCTGTCAGCCCGGGCGCGGGAAAATCCTGCGGCCCCGAGCGCGTGGCGAACAGCATCACCACTCCCTCGGCCTCGAGCCTGCGCGCCGCGAACAGCAGTGCCTCCGCGCTGGCCCGGTCCAGCCAATGCGCGTCGTCGATCAGGCACAGCAGCGGCCCGTCGGCTGCCTCCTCGGCGAGCAGGGTCAGTACCGCCAGCCCGATCAGCATCCGATCGGCGGGTGCGCCATCGCCGAGCCCGAACGCCGCCTCGAGTGCGTCACGCTGCCGCGACGGCAGGTGGCGCACGAGCTCCATACCTGGCCGGACCAGCAGATGCAGTGCCGCGAAGGGCAATTCGGCCTCGGACTCGATCCCCGCGCTACGCACTGTCGGAACACCTTGCGCTGCCGCGTAATCCAGCAGCGCGGTCTTCCCGATCCCGGCCTCGCCGCGCACCACCATGGCCCCGCTTCGCCCCGCGCGCGCCCCGCTGAGCAGGTCATCGATCCTGGCCTGTTCGGCATCGCGTCCGTGCAGCATGGGCTCCACCGTATCGCCGTACCGGTACCGCGGGCAGCCGCGCCGGGAAAAGTACCTATACGCGACTGATTCGACCGACCCCCTCGCGCCATAACGTTGTGCCCATCGCAGGAACTACCAGCGAAACACCAGCTCACAACCTATTTCGGAGGTCGAGATGAACACCGTCGTCGCACAGTACCTGGAAGCGTGGAACACCCGCGAGCCCGCCGCCCGCCGCTCCGCCGTCGCCCGTCTGTTCACCCCGCGGGCCCGCTACGTCGACCCGCTGGTCGCGGTCACCGGCCACGCCGAACTCGAGGCCGCCATCGCCGGTGTCCAGGCTCAGTTCCCCGACTGGACATTCACCCTGGCCGGTCCCGTCGACGCCCATCACGACCAGGTCCGCTTCACCTGGGGCCTCGGCCCCGCCGACGCCCCCGCCGTGGTGATCGGCTTCGACGTCGCCGTCCTCACCGACGGCCGCATCGACAGCGTCTACGGCTTCCTCGACCAGGTTCCCGCCACCACCTGACCCCTTCGCAGCCAAGGAGATCCGCCATGACCACCACCGCTCCGTCCCGCCTGTCCGCGTTGTTCGCCTCCGGCGAGAACCTGCTGCGGCTGTCGCTGCGCCTCGACGCCGTCGTCACCACCGCCAACGGCCTGGCCTACCTGGCACTGGCGCAACCAATGGAACGGCTGCTCGGACTCGATGCCGGTGTCGGCCTCGCGATCGGCGCCTTCCTCACCGCCTACGGCCTGGCCGTCGCCGTCGTCGGCCGATCGGCGCCGGTCAACCGGGCTGCGGCGTCGGCGGTGGCGATGGGCAACACCGTCTGGGTCGTGGCCAGTCTCGCCGCGCTGTCGACCGGTGCGCTCGGTCTCACCACGGTGGGTGTGGTGTGGGCGGTGATGCAGTCGGTGACTGTCGGCGGTTTCGCCGCGCTGCAGTATCTGGGACTACGTCGTAGTCGCTGAGCTGGACACGAGGGACCGGCTCGCGCAGTGTCGGTCCCTCGCGGGTGCGCGCCTTCTGGCCCGTGAGTGCTGTCAGCGCACCAGCAACGCGACAGGAAGTCGAGCGAACAGTTTGTCCACCCGCGCACTCCCCGCGAAGGTGTTCCCGGTGAGCCGATCGGTCCAGTTGCCCTGCGGCAGCGGCAAAGTGGTGTCCAGCCAGCCCGTCGTGCCGAGCCCGACCGAATGCCGGGTCGCCGCCACGATCACCTCCGGCGCTTCGCCCGCGGGCCCCCGCCCGTAGGCGATGAACCGATGCGCGTGCTCACCGATGGCATAGAGCGGGCGGTACATCCCGCCGACGAAGCACTCCGGCCGCTCCCGGCGCAACCACAGCGCGTAGGCGACCACCCACATCTTCGCCGCGCCGGTGGTGTCCAAAGTCGGTGTGTCGGTGAGTGACTGGAGCATCCCGACCCGGGTGGCGAAGTTCACCGGCCGCCGGTTGTCGGGGTCGACGAGGGAGTCCTCCCACAACTCGGTGCCCTGATAGATATCGGGAATCCCCGGCGCGCCCAGCTGCAAGAGCTTCTGCGCCACCGCGTCCGACCACGCGTGCGGCGCGAGCTCGTGGGCCAGATCGCCGATGCCGGTACCGACCGGTCCATCGATCACCGCGTCGAGCCAGCCGTGCACGGCCGATTCGAACGCCGCGTCCGGCTCCTCCCAGGAAGTCTTCGTGCCCGCCTCGCGAATCGACTTCTCCGCGAACATGTGCAGCCGGTCCCGCAGCCCCGGCACCGACGAGGCGGGTCGCCCGTCGGCGGGCCACACCCCGAACATGTTCTGCAACAGGAACAACGCGGTCGCCCCGTCGGGCGCGGGGGTGGTCTCCAGCCAGCCTCGAACCCGCTGCGACCAGACATCGGCGACCTGCGACAACACCCCGATCCGGGCGCGCACATCTTCGCCGCGTTTGGTGTCGTGGGTCGAGATCGTCGTCATGGTCGCGGGCCAGCGCTGCGCGCGTTCACTGTTGGACAGGTGGAAGTCGTTGACGGAGTGGCCGAATCGGGCCGGATTGCCGCCCACCTCCTGCAGCGACACCAGCCGCGCACCCTGATAGAACATCGTGTCCTCGACCGATTTGGCGGTGATCGCCCCACACACCTGCGAGAACCTCGTCGCCGCTTCACCCCCCACCGACAGCGCGGTCACCAGCACCGACAGCGGCGCCGTGAGCTCGGCGTTGCGCTTCTCCACCTCCGCCACGACCGCGGCCGTCATCCCGGCCAGCGGTGCGTAATCCACCCGGTACACCGGCATGAAAGCCAGTACCTCGATGGTCGCGTTGCTCACCGCGAGAGTGTCGAAACTGCCCGCGTTGCCGTCGCGTTTGATCGCGGCGACCAATCGCCGGATCTCCGGCGCCAGAATGGTTTCGGCGACAGCGCGTTTGATCCGATGCTCGGTTTCACCGAACCACGCCCGGTCGCTGCCGTGCCCCGCGACGTGCTGGGACAGTTCGGTCAGCGTCGCCTCGCCCGCCGGATCGATCAGCACTCCACCGAGATCGGCGAGCGCGTCGTAGCCGGTGGTGCCGTCGACCGGCAGCGTCGCGTCCAACGGCTCGCGATTGGCGAGGATCTTCTCGACGAGCAGGAGCCGTTGCGGCCCGATCAGCCTGCGCAACCGGGTCAGATACGCGCTCGGATGCGACAAGCCGTCCGGATGGTCGACGCGAACGCCGTCGATCAGATCGTGTTCGCACCAGGCCGCCAGCTCCCGGTGCGTCGCCTCGAACACCTCCGGGTCTTCCTGCCGGATCGCGGCCAGACTGTTCACCGCGAAGAACCGCCGATACGTGCACACCCCGGCCTTCCAGCTCACCAGCCGGTAGTGCTGGCGGTCGTGGATGCGCAGAGCGTTGTCACCGTCGGTGCCCGCCGCGATCGGGAATCGCAGATCGTGCAATGCCAGCATCGGTTCCGCGCCGGACCGGTCGACGGTGAGCGCGGCCGGGTCGTTCTCGTTCTGCAGGACCGGCAGCGCCAACCGCCCGCCCGCGCCGTTGCCCGAGCTCCAGTCGATGTCGAAATACTTGGCGTACTGCGACTTCTGGCCGTTGCGCAGCACATCCCACCACCACCGATTCTGCCGCGGATCGGCGACACCCACATGGTTGGGCACCAGGTCGACGATCAATCCCATACCCCGGCTCCGCACTTCGTCGGAGAGCGCTTTGAGGCCCGTCGGCCCGCCGAGCGCGGCGGAGACCGTGGTGGGGTCGGTGACGTCGTAACCGTGTGTCGACCCGTGCGTCGCGGTGAGGATCGGCGACAGGTACAGGTGCGAGATGCCCAGCTGCTGCAGGTATTCGGCGATGGCGCGGGCATCGGCGAAGGTGAGCGCGTCGGGGCGCAACTGCAACCGGTAGGTGCTGCGCACCGTGCCCGCCCGGACGGGCGCGCGATGCAGCATGGTCAGCGGGTCGGTCACATAGGTCTCGGTCATCGTCTCGCTCGGCGGCTAGGTGGTTCGGCGCAATACGAGCAGGCAGCGGCTGGCGACCGGCAGCGTCGCCGCCGCGGCGTACACCGCGTCGGCCGCGCCGGTCGGGGTCGAACTATCCAGGGCGAGCGACCACTGCGCGCCGAACTCCGGTCCGGGCAGTACGAAATCGATCGCTTCGTCGTGCGCATTGAAGCACAGCAGGAACGAGTCGTCGGTGATGCGCTCACCCCGTGGACCCGGTTCGGCGATGCCGTCACCGTCGAGCAGCACGGCCAGTGATTTCCCGAAGCCGCTGTCCCAGTCGTCGTTGGTCATCTCGGTGCCCGCGGGCGTGAACCAGGCGATCTCGCGTCGGTGACCCTGATCGTCGCTCGGCCCCGCGGCCAGGAAGCGGCGACGCCGGAAGATCGGATGGTCGGTGCGCAAGGCGATCACCGTGCGGGTGAACTCGAGCAGGTCGGCATTCGACTCCGCCAGCGACCAGTCCATCCACGCCACCGGCGAATCCTGGCAGTACACATTGTTGTTGCCGAGCTGCGTGCGTCCGATCTCGTCACCATGGGCGAGCATCGGCGTGCCCTGACTCAGAATCAGCGTGGCCAGCAGATTGCGTTGCTGACGTGCACGCAGCGCGAGGACCCGGGGATCGTCGGTCTCACCTTCGACACCACAGTTCCAGGATCGGTTGTGGCTTTCACCGTCCCGATTGCCCTCACCGTTGGCGTCGTTGTGCTTCTCGTTGTAGGACACCAGGTCGCGCAGCGTGAAGCCGTCGTGCGCGGTGACGAAGTTGATGCTGGCACCGGGCCTGCGGCCCGTCGACTCGTACAGATCCGACGACCCGGTGAGCCGAGAGGCGAACTCGCCCAGTGTCGCGGGCTCCCCGCGCCAGTAGTCACGCACTGTGTCCCGGTATTTGCCGTTCCACTCGGTCCACAGGCTGGGGAAGTTGCCGACCTGGTAGCCGCCTTCGCCCACGTCCCACGGTTCGGCGATGAGCTTGACCTGACTCACCACCGGATCCTGGTGTACCAGGTCGAAGAACGCGGAAAGCCGGTCCACGTCGTGCAATTCGCGTGCCAGGGTGGCGGCGAGGTCGAAGCGGAAGCCGTCGACGTGCATGTCCAGAATCCAGTACCGCAGCGAATCCATGATCAGTTGCAGCGTGTGCGGATGCCGGACATTGAGGCTGTTGCCGGTGCCGGTGTAGTCCTTGTAGTGCTCGGGGTCGGCCTCGTCGAGCCGGTAGTAGGCGGCGTTGTCGATCCCGCGCAGGCTCAGTATCGGCCCGTTGTGGTTGCCCTCGCCGGTGTGGTTGTAGACGACGTCGAGAATCACCTCGATGCCCTCGGCGTGCATCGCGCGCACCATCGCCTTGAACTCCGCGACCGCACCGTCGCCACGCGGCCGGGCCGAATACTGGTTGTGCGGTGCGAGATAGCCGATGCTGTTGTAGCCCCAGTAGTTGCGCAAGCCCTGATCGGTGAGCACGTGATCGTGGAAGAACTGGTGCACCGGCATGAGCTCGATCGCGGTGACGCCCAGCGACTTCAGATGCCCGATGATCGCCGGATGCGCCAGGCCCGCATAGGTGCCGCGCAGGTCCTCCGGGATATCCGGGTGCGTCATCGTCAGGCCCTTGACGTGCGCCTCGTAGATCACCGTCTCGTGGTACGGCCGGTTCGGCGGCCGGTCGGGGCCCCAGTCGAAGAACGGGTTGATCACCACCCCGGTCATCGTGTTGCCCAGCGAATCCAGCCCGTAGGTATAGAGCGAGGGATCGTTGACGAATTCGCCGTCGAACGCTTTCCCGTACGGGTCGAGCAGCAGTTTGCTGGGGTCGCAGCGCAATCCGAGCTCCGGATCGTACGGACCGTGGACCCGAAAGCCGTACCGCTGCCCCGGGGTGACGGAGGGCAGGTAGGCGTGCCAGACATAGCCGTCGACTTCGTCGAGGTCGACGCGGGTCTCGGAGCCGTCCTTGGCGATCAGGCAGAGCTCGACCTCGGTGGCGACTTCGGAGAACACCGAGAAGTTCGTGCCGCCACCGTCGTAGGTCGCGCCGAGCGGATACGGGGTGCCC
>NZ_JBHWZY010000336.1:0-7074 GCF_042727815.1 Nocardia sp. NPDC060220 | reverse complement strand
CCGCTGATCCGCGGCCTCCTGATCCGCCTCACCGATACCTCGCACTGGCTGGTTCTGATCGCCCATCACCTCCTGGCCGACGGCTGGTCGGTACCGACGATGGTCCGGGAAACCCTCGCCCTCTACACCGGCGAGACCCTCTCGGCCCCCGCCTACTTCGGCGACTACCTCACCTGGCTCACTACCCGCGACACCACTGCGACCCTGCACTGGTGGACCGAAAACCTCACCGGCCTGCGCACACCGACGCTGCTCGCCACCACCCCTACATCCGCAACCGATCCGGCCGCGTTCGCACCGGGCGGTGCCGTCGCGCCGGCGCCCGCCGTCTCGACGCCGGAGCCGACCACGAACGGCGGAGGAGCACCGCACCCGGCGGATACGGCGACGGCCCAGCGACAGCGTCCGGTCGGCCTGCGGGTTCCGCTCGCCGCCGACGTGGCGACAGCCTTGGCCGAGAGCGCCCGGCGGCACGGGCTGACCGTGAACACCGTGCTGCAGGGCGCGTGGGCGATGGTGCTCGCGGATCACTTCGGGCGCACCGATGTGGTGTTCGGGACCGTGGTTTCCGGGCGTCCCGCCGATCTCGCCGGAGTCGGCGGAATGGTCGGATTGTTCAGCAATACCGTGCCCGTGCGGGTGTCGCTCGGGGCTGGTCGGCCGGTGGCCGAGCAGTTCGGGGAGTTGCAGCAGGCCTCGTTCGACGGCCAAGCCCGGGGATACCTCGGGTTGGCCACCATCGAGCGGGCGCTGGGATTCGGGCGGCTGTTCGATTCGCTCGTCGTGTTCCAGAATTTCCCGAAAGCCGGTCTGTTGCAGCCCGATCCCGGTGGGGTTCAGGTGGTGGACGTCGATGTGGACGGGCTGACCGACTTCCCGGTCACGGTGACCGCGTTGCCCGGCGCCGAGTTCGCGCTGATGTTGCACCACGATGTGGCCGCAGTGCCCGGCCCGGTCGCCACGCGGCTCAGTGATCGCCTCGGCGCCGTATTGTCGACGCTGGCCGCCGATCTCGACGGTTCCGTCGAGGAAGCCATGGCTGCCGCGATGCCGTCGGAAACCCACGGCAGCACGCTGCCCGACTGGTCGGTGACGGCGACGATCTCCGCCGACGCGCCGGCCGTCACCGCGAACGGCGTGACGCTCTCGTTCGGCGCATTCGACAGCCGGGTCCATCGGCTCGCGCGCTGGCTCATCGACGAGGGCGTTCGGCCCGAAACTGTGGTCGCGGTGGCGATGACGCGGGGGATCGAGTCGATCGTCGCCGCGCACGCGGTGTGCCGGGCCGGGGGGGTCTACCTGCCGCTGGATCCCCACAGTCCCGCGCAGCGCGCCGACAGGATCCTCGCAACATCGCGCGCAGCGCTGGTTCTCACCACCGCGGCCGACAACTTCACGACCGATCGCGCACCCGTGGCACAGGTCGAAGCATTGGATCTGTCCGGTTTCGCCGATACCTCGGTCTCCGACCTCGACCGACTCGCGCCCCTGCTCCCCCGCAATGCCGCGTACCTGCTGTTCACCTCGGGCTCCACCGGCGAACCCAAGGGCGTGAGCGTTTCCCACGAGGCCATCACCAGCACCTTCGAGTGGATGCAGCGACGGCACCGGTTCGGCGCGGGCGACACCGTCTTGTACCGCACCGCGGCGACGTTCGACGCCTCCCTGCTCGAGCTGTTCCTGCCGCTGCTGGTCGGTGCGCGCGTCGTGGCGGCACCGGTGTCGGGTCGACTCGACCGCGACCCGCACTACCTGGCCGACCTGATGGCGACCGAGCGGGTCGGCATGGTCCAGCTCACCTCGTCGATGCTCACCGTGCTCGCCGAGGAAGCCGACCTGAGCGGCTGCACCGCGCTGCGCTGCGTGATCACCGGCGGCGAACCGCTACCGCCGCCGACCGCGGAGCGGATCAGAGCCCTCACCGGCGCCCGCGTCCACAACCTGTACGGGCCCACCGAGGCCGCGGTGTGCATCACCCACCACGAGACCTCCGGCGCCGACCGCGGCAATGTCCCGATCGGTCTGCCCGCCGGCGGTGCCGATGTGCGTGTTCTCGACACCGAGCTGCGCCCGGTCGCGGTCGGTGTGATCGGCGAGTTGTATCTCACGGGAACGCAATTGGCGCGCGGATACCTCGCCCGCCCGGCCCGGACCGCGGGTTCGTTCGTCGCCGACCCGCTGGGACACGGCGAACGCATGTACCGCACCGGCGATCTCGTGAGCTGGGGCTCGCACGGCGAACTCGACTACGTGGGCCGCGCCGACAGCCAGGTGAAGCTGCGCGGGCAACGCATCGAACTCGGCGAAATCGAAGCGGCCCTGCTGAGTTGCCCGGGCGTGGCCCACTCCGCGGTGATCCTGCGCGAGGACACCCCAGGCGATCAACGCCTCGCGGCCTACCTGGTCGCCAAGGCGGACACCGACATCGACATCGGCACAGTCCGTTCCGGCTTGCAAGCGCGGGTGCCCGCCTACATGGTCCCGGCCGCGTTCGTCGTCCTCGACCACATTCCCCGCACCACGAGCGAGAAGATCGACCGCAAGGCCCTACCCATCCCGACCTACACGGTCGACGGCACCGAGAACCCTACGGCCGCAACGAGTAACACTCGGTCGCTGTCTGACATGCCCGCGCCCGGGGACACCCCACACGGGCCGCGGAATTCGCCGAGCACCCGCGATCTGAACGGCAACACCGCGACCGCTACCGGCCGCGACCTGGTCAGCACCGTCCGCACCGCGATGGCCGCCGTGCTGTCCATCGCCGACATCGCCGCCGACGCCGACTTCTTCGAGGCAGGCGGGCACTCGCTCACTGCCGTTCGGGTGATGGGCAGGCTCCGGCGGGCAGGGCTGGCGGTCGTCCTCGACGACGTCTTCGAAGCGCCGACACCACGCGCCCTGGCGGATCGGATCATCCAGAGCGACAACGGCTCTCCGGCAGCCGAGGCCGATGACACGGACATCGACAATGCCTGGGGTTCCCGGCTCGACCATGTCCTCGAACTCCGCACCACCGGTTCGCGCGATCCGCTGTTCTGCGTTCACCCCGTCGGCGGGACCGCCTGGCAGTTCGGCCCGCTCGCGAAACTCCTGCGAGCCGACCGCCCGATCATCGGCCTGCAACTACCGACCCTGAGCGACAACACCTTCCGGGCCGAGACCATCGACGACCTGGCCGCGCACTACGTGTCGACCATCCGCAGAATCCAACCGCACGGCCCTTACCACCTGCTCGGTTACTCCCTCGGCGGCACCGTCGCCCACGCCATGGCAGCCGCACTGACGGCCGCGGGCGAGCAGGTCGCCTTCACCGGACTGGTCGACGCGTTCGCCCTGTCCGATCTCACCGAACAGGCGACCCGCGCCCTCACCGACCCGGCCGATCTGGACCGGCTGTTGCCCGACATCCCGGACGACGCACCAGAACTGGCGACGAAACTGCGCGATGCCGCGACGACCCTGCTCGGCATGGTCTCCGCTTCCACCGCGGCCGACTACGACGGCCCGATGGCGCTTTACGCCGCCGACACCGGAACCACACCGGGCCGCACCGAGGCGCAACTGGCGGGCTGGCAGTCCGCACGAGCCCGGCTCGTGGTGCGCCGACTGCCCTACTCCCACTTCGAGATCGTGTCGCCCACCGGCTGGGCCGAGGTCGCGGCACTTCTCGACACAGACCCGGTGATCGGCGGCTGAGCACGCAGCGCACCGCTTTTCACCGTTCGAAAAGAAAGATGAGGACAACCCCTTCCATGTTCACCACACGATCATCGGGCAGGCTCCGCGCCACCCTCGCCCTGCTGGTTCTCGCGCTGATCGCAGCGCTCACCGGCTGCAGCACCTCGTCGGGCGACACCGCCGCACCCAGCGGCCCCCGCGAGGTCCAGACTCCGAAGGGCCCGGTCTCCGTCCCCGCGGATCCGCAGCGCATCGTGGTGCTCAACGGCACCCTGGCCGGCTACCTCTACGACCTCGAGGCGCCGGTCGTCGCCGCCGACCCGCGGCTGCTCGGCGTCGCCAGCAAGCCGGGTGAGTTCCCGTCCGGCTGGGCCGAGGACGCGGCGAAGCAGGGCACCAAGGCCCTGCCCACCGGCGAGAACATCAACCTGGAGTTCATCGCCGCCCAGCGCCCCGACCTGATCATCGGCGGCGGCCAGGGCTACCCGGCGCAGCAGTCGGTGAACGCCTACGACCAGCTCAGCGCGATCGCCCCGACCGTGCTGGTGCCGACCGAGACCACCTACTGGCAGGACCAGCTGCGGGTGATCGCCGACGTGGTCGGCAAGCCGGCCAAGGTCGACCAGCTGATCACCAACTACAAGGACAAGCTGGCCAAGGCCAAGGCCGCCATCAAGGCGCCCGCGGGCAACACCGTCATCATGCAGTCGCTCAAGAGCCAGAAGCCGACCGCGTTCGTGCCCACCGCCGCACTGCCCACGCTGCTGTCGGAGGTCGGGTTCACCCTGGACCAGCAGCTCGAAGCCAAGGCGGGCAACCCCGCTCGTGAAGGCAGCGCCGACTTCATCAGCTTCAGCCCGGAGCTGCTGAACACCGCCGTCGACGCGCCCGTGCTGTTCATGATCCCGCTCAACGGCGGCCGCAGCCTGGCCGAGCTACGGGCCGACCCGATGTACGCGTCGCTGCCCTCGTTCAAGGCGAACACCGTCTTCGAGCTGCCCGCGACCAGCTCACGTCCTGACTACCGCACGGTCATGACCACGCTCGATCTGCTCGTGGAACGCTTCAAGTGACAGCGGTCGGCGGCCTGCTCATCGACATCAGCCCGCTGCGGACCTCGCGTCCGTTCCGGTGCGCGTTCGCGGCGCGGCTGGTGTCGGTGCTGGGGCTCGGGCTGCTCATGGTGGCCCTGCCGTTGCAGGTCTATCAACTGACCGGGTCGACCCTGCAGGTCGCCGGCATCGCGACGACCACCGCGGCCGCGTTGTTCGTCGGCAGCCTCGCGGGCGGTGTGATCGCCGACCGTTATGACCGGCGCAACGTGATCCAATGGTCGCGCAGCGCAGCCGGTTTCGGTTTCCTGATCCTCGGTATCAACGCGGTGCTGCCGGATCCGATGCTGTCGGTGATCTATCTGGCCGCCGTCATCGACGGACTCGCGGGCGGCGTCAGCGGCTCCGCGTTGATGGCTCTTGTCCCGATGCTGGTCGGTCGCGAGAAGATCGCGGCGGCAGGCGCTTTGACCGCGCTCACCACTGACCTCGGGACCATGATCACGCCCGCGATCGCCGGTGTGCTCGTGGCACAGGCGGGGGTGTCGGTCGCGTTCTTCCTGTGCGCGGGCGCCACCGTCGCCACGGTCGGGTTGATCACCGCGATCGGGCCCGCGCCGCCGCCTGCCCGCGCCCTGCAGAACCCGGTGCGCGAGCTGGCGATCGGCATTCGATTCGCGGCGCAGCACAGAACCATTCGCATCATCCTGCTCACCGGCTTGCTCGCCATGCTGGTCAGCGGCCCGCTGGTGCTGCTGCCCGCCTTCGCCGAAGTCGAACTCGGCGCCGGCCCCGGCACCCTCGGCCTGCTCTACGCCGCGCCGGGCGCTGGTGCCGTGATCGGCTCGCTCACCAGCGGCTGGATGAGCCGCACCCGCTACAACGGGCTCGCCCTGCTGATCTCGCTGGCCCTCATGCCGCTGGGTGTGATCGCCGCCGGGCTGTGGTCACACGCGGCGCTGGTGTTCCTCGGACTGGCCGGATTCGGCCTGGCCAGGGCGGTGAACATCGTGCTGCGCTACACCCTGCTGCAACAGCAGGCGCCCGAGGAACTGCGCGGCCGGATGGCCGGACTTCTCATGGTGCAGTCGGTGACCGGCACCGCGATCGGTTCGATGGCCGCCGGATTCGTCGGCCAATTCTTCGCACCGGGTTCCGCGCTCGTGTTCTACGGCGTCGCGGTCCTGGTTCTCACCGGCGTGGTGGCGCTTGCCGCCGGGCCGCTGCACGGAAAGGAACAGCAGTGACAGATCGCAGTGGCTACGCCGCGCGCATCGCCGAGGTGCTCGCCAGTGAGCACGGCGCGAAGGTCCCGTATCCGATCGGATTGCAGGAAGTGGAGGTGATCCGCACGGTCGCGGTCGGGGCCGGGCTGCTCCGGATCACCTTCGGCGGGCCCGATATCGCGTCCTTCCACAGCTATGTGCCGGATGAGCATGTGCGCCTGGTCTTTCCGTGCGAGGACGGGGTACTGCGGCTGCCCGCACGCGACGGTCAGTCACTCGAGTGGGGCAACCCGCGCCCGGTGTCGCGCGAGTACACCGTGCGCCGCCACAGCGTCGCCGACAACGAACTCGACATCGATTTCGCGATCCACCCCGGCGGCTTGGCCTCGGAGTGGGCGACCACGGCGACCCCGGGCACCAAGATCCACATCGCGGGCCCTCCCGGTGGCGTCGTCGTCCCGGAGTCCTACGACCGGTTCCTCTTCGTCGGTGACATCACCGCGCTGCCCGCCATCGCGCGCTGGCTGGAACGACTGCGGCGGACCGCGCAGGGCTGGGCGTTCATCGAGGTGACCGGACCAGAGGAAGAGATCGAGATCGATGCGCCGGCGGGTATCGAGGTGCGCTGGCTGCACCGCGGCGACCTCGAGCCGGGCACCGGTGACGCACTGGAGAAGGCCGTACGTGGCGTGGAAGTGGCTGCCGGACAGCGGGTCTACGCCTGGGTCGCCGGTGAGGCCGGCTGTCTGCGCGGCATTCGCAAGGTGGTGCGCGGCGAACTCGGGATCGGGCCGAAGGACTCACTGATCGCCGGCTACTGGAAGCGCGGCGTCGCCGACTTCGATCGAGAGGAATGAGCGATGACCGACGAACAAGTCATCACGGATGTGGCAACGGCGCTCGGCGTCGACCGCTCGGAACTGGCCACCGACACCGACCTGCTCGATGCGGGCCTGGACTCGGTTCGCATCATGTCGCTCGTGGAGAAATGGCGGTCGGCCGGACATGCAGACATCGACTTCCCCACGCTCGCAGGTGATCCCGTGCTCGGGTCGTGGATCGAACTGCTGGCCTGATCGCGCTGTCCGGATCCGGGCCCGCGGTGGCAGTACGGC
>NZ_JBHWZY010000335.1:0-7097 GCF_042727815.1 Nocardia sp. NPDC060220 | reverse complement strand
GGTGAACGCGACCCGCTCGAGGGGGTGGTGCGCCTGCGTCCCGGCGCGGCGGGCACCGGGCGCGGGTACTACCACGATGTATCCTTCGACGCCACGCTGTCCGTCCACGGGGCACTGGCCATGACCCTGCGCGGCAGCGGAATCACCTTTCCCCGTGACGCTTACGACGAGTTCCGCGAACTCCAGCAGGGCAAGCGCTCCACCCTCGCCGCGGTCGGTCCCGACTCGGTGCGGCGATTGCCACCCGAACTCGTCGGCAGGCGCGACCCACGCAATGTCGTGCTGGCCCGCACCACGGCGCAGGACCTCGTCGTGGTGGTGGACCGCGGCCATCCGAGCTTCTTCGACCATCAATACGACCATGTCCCCGGCCCGTTGCTGCTCGAGGCGTTCCGGCAGGCAGCGGTGCTGTCCGCGACCTCGGCGGGTCTGCTCGGCTCACCGGTCGCCGCGGTGATCGACCTCGAAGCCCAGTTCACCGACTTCGCCGAACTGGACGCCCCCATCACCTGCACCACCGCCGCCGTCGGCGATCTCGACCTGGTCGAGATCACGGTCGAGGTGGCGCTGCACCAGTACGGCAACCGCATCGCCCTCGCCCACGTCGAGTTGGCGCACTATCCCGTGTCCACGCAACGACAGGAGCTCGGATCATGACGACACCATCGGCGAAACGGTACGCGGTCATCGGCGGCGGCTTGTCCGGCATCGGCGCCGCGTTCGCGCTGCACCGGGCAGGCCACACCGTCGAACTGCTCGAGCAGGACGCGGTGCTCGGCGGCCGCTGCGGCTTCGACTCCCTCGGCGGTCGGCCGATCATGATGGGCGGCAAGAACATCGGCCGCCACTACCACGAGCTGCGTGGGTTCGTCGCCGCGTCCGGGGGACGGGCGTACGAGCCCTTCGGGATCAACAGCTCGCAGATCATCAACGGCGAACTGGTGACACTCGACAACCCCGGCATCGCCGGATTCCTTCGCCATCTGCTGCGGATGGGTTCGCCGATCGACGCGGCGCGCATGCTCTACTACGGTGCGCGCGTTCGATTCGACGAACGCAATCGCTACCTGGGGTCGGACTGGTTCGGGCGAGCGGGCACCGCCAACGACAGCGTCGCGCTCGGCGCGCATTTCGGCGCCGAGTTCGGGCGTACTGTGTTGCGACCGTTGACAGTTCGGCTCAACGCCGCCGAGCCGGACGAGGTGTACCTCGGCGCGTTCGGGGTGAGCCTCGGCATGGTGCAGGATCGCTACGACCAGCTCGTCGACGGCATGCAGCCGGTCCTGGACTGGTTCGCCGGACAGGTGCCGGTCCGGCTCGGCACCCGCGTGGATCGCCTCGTGGTGCGCGACGGCCGGGTGATCGGGCTCGATACCGCGGAAAACGGTGGTGCCACTACCTTTTCCGCCTACGACGGTGTTGTCCTGGCAACCCCGGCGCACGCCGCGGCCGGCCTGCTGGAACCCGTGGTTCCCGCGCTGAGCAAGGCGTTGAGCGAGGTGGCCTACTACCCGTCCACGGTCGCGGTGGTGCAGTACGAGCGGCCCTTCTTCGGCAGCACCGTTCGCTCGATCGCGTTCGACTCGGGGCCGTGCAGTGCCGCGGGGGTCTACGGGGTGAACGATCTCGATATCGTCCGCTACACCTTCAGCGGGCGCGATGCCCGGCCGAGTCCGGATGCGCAGCTCTTGGCGACGTGGATCGACGACGCCGAGGCGAAGGTGCGCGGTCATCTCGGCGGCCCGGCGATCGAGCGGGTGCGGACCGAAACACGCAGCTGGGCCGCGGCGCATTGCGCCTACCTTCCCGATCACGCCGGTTTCCGCGCAGTGGTGCGCGAACAGACCGAATCCGTTGCGGGACTCCAGCTTGCGGGTGACTACCTGCTGGGCGCCCAGTTGGAGGCCTGCTATCGATCCGGCATCGCCGCGGCCCGGGCATTGATCGCGTGAGCCAGGCCCGGGGCGCCACGCGAGATCACGCGGCGCCCCGGGTGTGCACCATATCGTCGGCGAGCAGTGCGATACGGGCCCGCAGAATGCCCTCCGCGGTCGTCAGGTCGAGGTCGGTCAGCCCGCTCACTCGACGCAGCCGGTAGTCGATGGTGTTGGGGTGCACATGCAGCCGCCGGCCGGTGGCTTTGCGATTGAGGCCCGTGGCCATATAGGTCCGCAGCGTTTCCAGCAGCTCGGGATGGGTGGCGAGTGGGGCGATGACACCGGCCAGATGCTCGCGCGCCGGACCGGGGCGGGTGAGCTGATATTCGATCGCCACATCCGAGAGCTCGTACAGTCCTGCGGGTTTGGCGATGCCGCGCACCAGCTCGAGCAGCTCGTGTGCCTCCTCGGTGGCCTGCGGGATCTGCTCGGTCGGGGCGGGTACCAGAGTCGCGGTGAGCTCGACTCCCGAGGTCGCGCTGATCGTGGCGAGGACATCGCCGGTCATGCGCACCAGCTCGGGTTCATCGCTCGGGATCAGCAGGGTGCCACCGTTGGTGCTCAGCAGGGCCAGTGATCGTGAGGCGAAAGCATCGGCCAGCGCCGCCTGCACCCGCCGCAGTTTGCGGCGCGCCACCACCTGCGCGTCCACGCGCGGGTCGTGCTCCTCGGCCAGCTCCGGAATCATCAGCGCCACCACCTGATAGGAATCGGCGACTCTGATCCCGGTCTGCCGGGTGAGCGCGCCGACGCCGTGGCCGCTCAGCAGCGCCGACACCATCGTCTGCGCACCGGTCTGGTGTTCCTTGGCGACCTGGCGCTGTTCGTCGAGATAGGCGCTCGTCACCGTCGCGTTGATGACCTCGAGCGTGCGCAGCAGCAGGCGGGTACCCGCGACGACCTCGGCGAGGTCGGCTGCGGTCACCTGCCCGACGACGAGCTCGAAGCCGATCCGGAACCCCTCCGCGTAGGCGCGCAACAAGGTGCCGACGGGCACGCCCTCCCGCGCGTGCTGGGCGGATGCCGCGCGCAGCGCCACCAGTTGCTGCTCGGACGGCGTGGTGCGCTTGTCCAGCATCTCCATCGCCAGCGCCAGGCAGCGGCGGGTGAACTCGGTGACGTCACCCCGCATCGCCTCGCTCGGCAGTGCTTGGCAGGGCATCACGTTCTCGGCGAAATAGGAGACCAGCTGCGAAACCAGCTCGTCGGCGTTTCCCAGAAAACTCGACGCGGCCCGGCCGCCCGCGATGGTGAGCGGATTGGGTATCCGGTCCATGGCTTGAGAATTCATCGAGTGCACTCCGGTGTGGCAGACAGCGAATGGGGCTGGTCGTGGGACTTGTGTGAATCGCAACATAGCCACATCGGAGGTCGTAGTCGCCGGTCCCATGGAATGGCCTGGTGGGATCACGACGACCTCACAGCCGGGGTTGTGCGGACTCACAAGCGCGTGGGGTCACCCGTTCGCTGCACGGTTGCGGTGCAGTCCGACGCGGTCATAGACCGACGTGCTCGCCGCGCCGAGTACCAGTCCGACCGCCAGGCCCAGCGCGGTCATCCAGAAACCCCTCGCGAGCCCGGACCCCAGATCGGCGTCGAAGTACAGGATCGCGCGGACCGCCGTGTACACCTGATGCAGCGGTTCGAACGAGGCCAGCACGCCGAAGTAGCGAGGGGTGGCCTCGATCGGCACCGAACCGGCCGAGGACGGCAACCCGAGAATGACGAACACGATCAAGTTCACCAGTAGCCCCGCCGAGCCGAGCGCGGCAAGCACCGACAGGCCGGTGACACCGACGGCGATCATCGCGAACGCGCTGTAGAGAAACAGCGGAAGGGGCTGCGCGATCGGCATTTCCAGCACGCGCGCGACGACGAGCAGTACCGCTGCCACGAGGTGCGCCGCGACGATGAGCACGCCCCATTTGAGCAGCAGTGTGCGCCATCGGGAGATCCGCGCGGGTCGCACGTGCGGTGACCACGGCCCGTACTCGGTCGGCACGAATCCCAGTGCGCCGTCGACCATCGTGTGGACGATCATCGCGCCGAGCGTGCCCGCGAGCAGGAGTACGAGAGCGTAGAAGAAGGCACCCAGCCCGGCCCCGCTGCCGTCGGGCAGTGGATGGAACTCGGTGTGGATCACCTCGACCGGGTTGCGCAGTGTCACTGCGGTCGCACCCGGCAGTGCGTAATCAGGACCGAGTGACCCGGACACGGTATCGAGTAGTTGCTCACCGATCCGCGTGTTCACCTCGGTCAACGCCCGGTCACTGAATCGCTGCACGATCGCCGAGGCGAACGCGCCGGTGCGTGGATTGGTCCGCACGGTGATCGTGGGACGTTCGATCTCGCCGGGAATCACGCTTCCCATACCGAGATTGCCGAGTCGTTTGGTGAAGTCGCCCGCGATGATGATCGCGCCGTAGAGTTCGCCGCTGCGTAGCTGTCTTTCGGCCTGGGCAATTCCCAGTACGCGCAGGTCGATCTTGTCCGCGGGGACACCGTCGCGCAATGCTGTGGTGATCTCGTTGCCGATATCGCGCCACTGCGGCGGTGAACCGAGCGTATCGCCCACATCCTGGTCGACCAGCGCGATCGGGAAGTCGTGCAGATTCTTCTCGGGGTCCACGATGTAGCCGAGATACATCGTGGCCATCAGCGCACTGAGCAAGGTCAGGACGATCGTCGGGAACAGCCAGATACGCACCGCCGCACGCTAACAGCGACCCAGGCCGCGCGGCGGTGCGTTGGAATCTGTCCAACGCCGGTGATCGAGCGTTGGCGCCGGTCCGAAAAAGCTCACACGCCGGGTAACGGTTTCGCGTCGGACGGTACATTCATGAATGCCGAAATCACGTGATCGCTGAGGTAGAGCCTCAGTTCTGAACGCCACTCGGCGGGGATGCCCGCCGGGACCATGTCGAGTGCGTCTTCGACCTCTTCCCATATTCGGGGAAAGGGGATTCCGTTGCGCGAGCAGGATTCGACGGCGACCATCAGCTGTTGCGTCAGGCAATCCATGTGGACGGTCGGTGTCACAGTGAATGCCGTGTCGAGTAGCAGCTCGAGATCGTCCATTGTTTTCCCCTTACCGGTTTCGCACCCCTGCTGTGCGCTCAACGTAGGTGACCGATTCACGGTGTGGGAAATCGTGCGGGGGTTACTGGTGGTTCAGATATCTTTCGGCTGCCGACTTGTGATCCGCACCGACCGGCCGGTGTAGGTTCGACCGATGACCTCCACGGCCCTGTACTGCGGCACTCGCTGGGACGAGCAGGGTCGATGGTTCTACGAGCTGCTCGGCGACGACGGGACCACCGAGCTGCTGCCCGGGATCGGCACGCGGCTGGCGTTCCGGATCACCGATTCGGGACGATTCTGCTTGGGCTACAACGGGTTCGGTGCGGGACGTCGCGGGAAAGTTGCGTGTCCCCGTCGCGCACGGGTCGAGACCGGGCGCCAGTGCGAGCAGTGCCGGGTCACCGAGGGGTGGTCGGTGGTGCACAGCCACCGGGGCCCGCTCACGGCATTGCCCGAACAGGTCCGCGCTTATATGTCGCAGCCGCACCATCTCTACATCGCGTATTTCGGGGACGGGATGACCAAGGTCGGTACGGCCTCGGCGTCGCGGCGCAATCGCCGTCTCTTCGAACAGGGTGCGCTGGTCGCCCGGTTCATCACCGATTCCCCGGACGGGCTGCACGTTCGAGATCTGGAACGGACGGTGACCGAGCGAGCCGGAATCGGGCAGGCGGTCGCCGGGGTCACCAAGACCCGCATCCTCACGAAACCGCTGCGCCCCTGGGCGGTGCTGGAATCCGCGGTCGCCGACGCGGCCGAGCACGCCGCGGGCACGCTGCCCGCCGACATCACGCGCACCGACATCGCCTGGTCGGGCGGGCGGGACTTCTACGCCACGATCCAGGCGTACGGCCGATTCCCGGTCGCCACCGAAATCGCCGGGGAGCCAGGCGAATACGTCCTCGACGCGGTCACCGCGCACGGCCACACCATCGCCTGCCGCGACACCGCGGGCGCGAGCGAACTCGTGTTGGTCAACGACACCCGCCTGGTCGGTCGCCGCATCGAACTCGACTCCGCGATCACGGCGACGCCGGAACCCGCGCAGACCAGCCTGTTCTGAAGTCCGCTCACTCCATGGCGGCGAGTTGTGCCCGCATCGTGTCCAGTCCCATGCCGCCCAATCGCAACGCGCGGGTGTGGAATCGCCGCATGTCGAACGACGCTCCAGCGCGCGCCCGGGCTTCCTCGCGAGCCGCCAGCCAGAGGCGTTCACCGATCTTGTAGGCGGGCGCCTGTCCGGGCCAGCCCAGGTAGCGGTCGATCTCGTCGCGAGCGGTGGTTTCGTCTTCGAGGGTCCGCGTCAGCAGGAACTCCAGGCCGAGATCGGGAGTCCACCGCTCGCCCTCGTGGAAGTCGGCGCCGGCCGGAATCTCCCACTCGAGGTGCATCCCGATGTCCACGACCACCCGGGCAGCGCGGAACAGCTGCTGGGAGAGCATCCCGAACAGGTGGCCGTCGTCGTCGAGGTAGCCGAGTTCCTGCATGAGGCGTTCGGCATAGAGCGCCCACCCCTCGCCGTGCCCGGAAGTGAACGACATCAACCGCTGGTAGGTGTTCAGCGAATCCGCCTCGTACACCCCGGTCGCGATCTGGAGATGATGGCCCGGCACACCCTCGTGATAGACCGTGCTGACCTCGCGCCAGGTCGTGAAATCCTCTTTGTCCGGCTCCACCGACCAGGTCATGCGTCCGGGTCGGCGGAAATCGGCGGTCGGGCCGATGTAATACGCACCGACGACTCCGCCCGGCGGCGCGATGGTGCATTCCAATCGCATGAGCTCGTCGGGGATCTCGAAGTGCTTCGCGCGCAACGATGCCAGGGCTTCGTCGGACATCTTCTGTAGCCACGCCCGGAGTCCGGCCCGCCCGCGCACCCGGTATCTCGGGTCTGCGTCGAGCGCTGTCGCGGTTTCGGTGAGGGAGGCACCCGGCGCGATCCGGGCGGCAACGGCGATCATCTCGGCCTCGAGCCGGGCGAATTCCGCCCAGCCCCAGTCGTAGGCTTCCCGCAGGTCGAGGTCCGCGCCGGTGAAATAGCGTGACCAGAGCCGGTAGGTCTGCTCGCCGACGGCATCC
>NZ_JBHWZY010000334.1:0-7105 GCF_042727815.1 Nocardia sp. NPDC060220 | reverse complement strand
GCCGATGGTACTGCACTCGACAGGGTGTGGGAGAGTAGGACACTGCCGGAACATCCTTCGCGATAGGGGACCCTTATTTGGGTCCCCTATCGGCGTTTGTGGACTCGATACGAGTTCGGTACGCCAGGCGGACGATGCCCCGTCCTTCGTCCGTGGTTGAATTCTTAGTGGCGGGGTCATTGACAACACTCCCCGCAGGTCGGGGAACCTAGAGAGGGATCGCCGTGTCGGAACACAACGACGGACGGAAGCCTTTCCGCCGGGACGGAGACGCCCCCGGTTTCGGCCGGCGAGGCGAACCGACCGATCGCCCCCGCGGCGGACACGGTGACAATCGCGGCTCCGGCCGTGGCGAAGGCGGCGGATTCCGCCGCGACGACGCAGGCCGAGGCAGCAGCGCAGGTCGTGGTGGCTCCGATCGTGGCAGCTCCGACCGGGGTGGATTCCGTCGCAACGACGACAATCGCGGCTCCGGTCGTCCCGAAGGCCAGCGCGGTGGCTACAACCGCGACGACCGCGGCGGCAGCTCCGATCGTGGTGGATTCAAGCGCAGCGACAGTGGCGACCGCGGTGGCTACCAGCGCCGTGACGACGCCGGTCGCAGCGGCTCCAGTGACCGTGGTGGCTACCGGGGCAACGACGACCGCCCCCGCGGTGGTTCGGATCGTGGCGGCTCCGCTGATCGCGGTGGCTACCAGCGCCGCGACGACAGCGCGAAGGGCGGCTACCCGAAGCGCGACGACGCGAGCCGTGGTGGTTACCAGCGCCGTGATGACAACGATCGCGGCGGCTATCAGAAGCGTGATGACAACGATCGTGGTGGATTCAAGCGCAGCGACAGTGGCGACCGCGGTGGCTACCAGCGCCGTGACGACGCCGGTCGCGGTGGCTCCGGTGATCGTGGTGGTTTCAAGCGTCATGAAGGCGGAAGTGATCGTCCCGCAGGTGGTTTCGACCGCGGCGGTGACCGTGGTGGCTACCGTGGTGGTTCGGATCGCGGCGGCTCGTCGGATCGTGGTGGCTACCAGCGCCGCGACGACAACAAGAGCGGTTACCCCAAGCGCGATGATGCCGGTCGCGGTGGTTACCAGCGACGTGATGACAACGATCGCGGCGGCTACCAGAAGCGTGACGACAACGATCGTGGTGGATTCAAGCGCAGCGACAGCGGTGACCGCGGTGGCTACCAGCGCCGTGACGACGCCGGTCGCGGTGGCTCCGGTGACCGGGGTGGTTTCAAGCGTCATGAAGGCGGAAGTGATCGTCCCGCAGGTGGTTTCGACCGCGGCGGCGACCGTGGCGGGTACCGCGGCAACAATGACGATCGCCCCCGCGGCGGTTCGGGTGGCGGCTTCCGTCGTAACGAAGGCGACGACCGTTCGCGTGGCAGCTCCGATCGCGGCAGTGACCGTGGCGGCAGCTCCGATCGTGGTGGCTTCCGTCGCAGCGAAGGCGGCAGCGACCGTCCGGGTGGTGGCTTCCGTCGTAACGACAGCGATGACCGTTCGCGTGGTGGCTCCGATCGTGGCGGCTACCAGAAGCGTGACGACAAGGGTGGTTACCCGCGTCGTGACGACAGCGGCAAGGGCGGCTACCAGCGGCGCGACGACAACGATCGTGGGCCGAGGCGCGACGACGACCGCGGTCGCGGTGGCTTCAAGCGTGACGCGCGCTCCGGTGGCAGCCAGGGTAAGTTCGTCGGCGAGGACGGCAAGCCGCTCGACGGCACCTACCGCGAGAAGCGACGTGAGCGCGACAGTGATGTGCTCGGCGTTGTCTCGGCATCGGCTGCCTCCGATATCGACGAGTCGATCACCGAAGACGACAGCACGGCCTCGGCCGGTGCGTCGGCCGGCACCTCCGCGACGGCAAGCGACAAGCCCGCAACCGACGAGTCGGCAGCGTCCACTGAGCAGTCCGAAGACAACGCAAGCTCGGCCACGGCGCGGGTAGCCGAGACCGACGACAAGGCGACCATCGACACCGGTGAAGGTGACCGTCCTCGTGACGGCGTCGAGTCCGAGAGCGGTAGCGCGCGGGTCGATTCGGATCTCGACAGCCGGTCCGACGCCACCGATCGCGGGTCGGGCAGTGGCGACCTGAATGACGCCGCCCGTGACGATTCCGGCCTAGACGAGAGCCCCCGCGGCTTCGATCGTGAGAGTGTTGCCCGAGGTGAGTCGGATCGCGACGACCGTTCTAGCGGTTCGGATCGTGACGATCGGGCCGGCGGTGACGCCGACCGTGGCGAGCGGCGTGGATTCGCGGATCGCGGTGCCCGTTCGGACCGTGACGACCGTGCGCGCAGTGGCTCGGCGTCCGGTGGTGCGTCGCGGTCGGGTGACTTCGGCGATGACCGCCGTCGCGGCGGTGAAGGCGCTCGTACGACGGGTGGGCGGCCGGACGATCGCCGTGCTGCGCGTCCCGAAGGGCCCGATCTGCCCGAGGATGTGCAGGCCTCCGATCTGGATCCGGCCGTGCGCCGTGACCTGCTGAGCCTGGACAAGAACAACGCCGATTCGGTGGCCCGGCACATGGTGATGGCCGTCGAGCTGCTCGAGGACGACCCGCGCCTGGCGCTGGCACACGCTCGGGCCGCGCGGCAGCGCGCGGGCCGCATCGCGGTGGTGCGGGAGACCGCCGGTGTGGTGGCCTACCACGCCGAGGAATGGGCAGAGGCGCTCTCGGAGCTGCGGACCGCACGACGTATGTCCGGTGGCGCCGGGCTGCTCGCGGTGATGGCGGACTGCGAGCGCGGTCTCGGCAGGCCGGAACGCGCCATCGAGCTCGGTCGCAGCGAGGAAGCACAGACGCTCACCGGTGACGAAGCCGCCGAGCTGCGGATCGTTGTGGCAGGCGCCCGGATGGATCTGGGTCAGTTCGACCAGGCCGTCGTGACGCTGCAAGCCTGCGATCTGGACCCGTCGCGCACGGGCTCCGCCGCCGCGCGCCTGTTCTACGCCTACGCCGACGCGCTGGTGGCGGCCGGCCGCACCGATGACGGCCTGCAGTGGTTCCTCAACGCCGCTGCCGCCGACCTCGACGACGAAACCGACGCCGAGGAGCGGGCAACCGAACTCACCGGCGACGCGCAGTAGAACCACAAGGCCGTAGGCCGGGAACGCATCCAGGTTTCCCGGCCTGCGGCCTTTTCGCATGTCATCAGAGGTTGATGTCGGCCGGCAACGCCGGATCGGGTGTGGCACAGAGGTACTCGGTCGGCTCGAGCGGTGGACCGGCCTCCTGCGCTGCGGGCAATCGAGCACGCTGTGCGAGCGGGGATCTACTTCGGCCGGCAACCGGCCTGGTTTCCCTGTTGCGTCGGTGCGCGCCCGCGACGCGCTGGGCGAGACGTCCGCAACTGGGGACATCGCGCACGAACACGTGGCACATGCTCGATCATGAAGGGTGCGAGCGCTATTCGGCAGCCGAGGGGAACCGAAGCTGTCGGTGCCTTCGCCTAGGGTCGCAGATGTGTCCGACCCGGCAGAGACGACGAAGTGAGGGTGGATGGACCGGCTACGCGATCGATACGAGGCATTGCTGCTCGACCTGGACGGAACGCTGTACCGCGGACCCGATGTCATCGAAGGGGCGCCCAAAGCGCTTGTACCGGATAGTGATTCGGCACAACGTCTCGTCTACGTCACCAACAACGCCGCGCGCGGTCCCGGTGCCGTGGCGCACCACCTGGACGAGCTCGGCTACCCGGCGACCGCGGGCGATGTGGTGACCAGTGCGCAGGCCGCCGCCCGCATGTTGTCCGAACGGCTGAGCCCCGGCGACAGGGTGCTCGTCGTCGGAACCGACGATCTGGCCGCCGAGGTGAAAGCCGTCGGCCTCGAGCCCATCCGCCGATTCGGCGAGACCCCACCAGCGGCGGTCGTCCAAGGCCACTCGCCGGCGACCGCATGGCCCGACCTCGCCGAAGCCGCCTACGCCTTGCGCGCGGGCGCGCTGTGGATCGCCGCCAATACCGACCGCACCTTGCCCAACGAGCGCGGCCTCGCCCCCGGCAACGGCTCGATGGTCGCGGCCCTGGCGACCGCCTCCGATCGTGAGCCCCTCGTAGCGGGCAAGCCCTACGCGCCGCTGATGGAAGACGCGATCGAGCGAGCGGGCACCCGCCGCGCCCTGGTCGTCGGCGACCGGCTCGACACCGATATCGAGGGTGCCAACGGCCTGGGTCTGGACTCGCTGCTGGTGCTGACCGGAGTCAGCACGCTCGAGGAGGTGATCGGCGCGCCCGCCGCCCGGATCCCCACCTATATCGCCGCCGGCCTCGACGCCCTCAACGACGCCACCGTGGCGGAGGCCGCCGCACCGGCGGACATCGCGGAACTGTTGCGACAGTATCCCGGCCGGGCGGTACGGGTGCGCGCGGCCGATTCGGAAATCCGATAGCGTTGACGCCACGATGAGTACTGCGAGTTCACCGCCGAACGGCGCGTCACAGCCACCCCGGCCCGGGATTCCCGTGCCGGGCGCTCACCTGCCCGGCGCACCGGTGCAGCAGGAACCCGCCGATCCGCACCGGATCAAGACCGAGGTCGACGCACTACTCGCCGAACTCGGTCCGCGTCCTGTCGCGGGCCCGGCGGAGAACACCGAGGCCGGTGCCGATATCACCCGCCGTGCGCGCATCCTCGAACAGGCGCACGACGTACTGGTGGACGCGCTGGCGACAGTGGACAAGATCTGAGGTGGCCAGACGAGCGCGGGTGGACGCCGAACTGGTTCGCCGCGGGTTGGCGCGATCGCGAGAACACGCGGTCGAGCTGATCAGCGCGGGCCGTGTCCTGATTGCCGGAACCGTCGCCGTGAAACCGGCGACGGCCGTGGAGACGGGAACCCCGCTGATCGTGCGGGAAGAGCCCGACGAGGTGTCGTGGGCCTCGCGGGGCGCGCACAAACTGCTCGGCGCGCTCGAGGCCTTCGAACCGGAGGGGCTCGGCCTCTCGGGTAAGCGGTGCCTGGACGCGGGTGCGTCGACCGGTGGGTTCACCGATGTGCTGCTGAACAAGGGCGCGCGCGAGGTGGTCGCGGTCGACGTGGGCTACGGCCAGCTGATCTGGCGGCTGCAGAACGACGACCGGGTCCGAGTGTTCGACCGCACCAACGTGCGCAACATCACTCCCGAATCCATCGGTGGCACAGTCGAAGTCGTTGTCGGTGACCTGTCCTTCATCTCGCTCGGGCTCGTCCTCCCGGCACTGGCGGCCTGCGCGGCCGATGGCGCCGATCTGCTGCCGATGGTGAAGCCGCAGTTCGAGGTCGGCAAAGACCGGGTCGGTTCGGGCGGTGTGGTGCGTGATCCGGCGCTGCGAACCGAAGTGGTGTGTGATGTGGCGAGCGCCGCCGCCGCGCTCGGGCTGCGCACCCTGGGTGTGGTCGCCAGCCCGCTGCCCGGTCCGTCGGGCAATGTCGAGTACTTCCTGTGGTTGCGCAAGGTCGGCCCGTTCGACTACGACGCCGAACAGGTGCGGGCGCTGGTCGCGCAGGCTGTCGAGGAGGGTCCGCAGTGAGTACGCATGCCGGCGGCAGGGAGATCCTGCTCGTCGCCCATCCCGGTCGCGCGGAGATCATCGAGACCGCGCACCGGGTGGCGAAGATCTTCGCCGAAGCGGGTATCTGCCTGCGGGTGCTGGCCGACGAGGCCGACAGCACCCGGTTCGAAGACGAAGCCGGATATCCGGTGCGGGTGGTGCCGCACAGCCCGTCCGCGGCCCAGGGCTGTGAGATGGTGCTCGCCCTCGGTGGTGACGGCACGTTCTTACGCGCGGCCGAACTCGGCAGGCCCGCGGGTGTGCCCGTGCTCGGAATCAACCTGGGCCGCATCGGTTTTCTCACCGAAGCCGAGGCCGAGAACCTCGACGAGGCGCTCTCGCAGGTGGTCGATCGCGACTACCAGGTGGAAAACCGGATGACCATCGACGTCACGGTGCGCGTGGACGACACGATCGTCGAACGCGGCTGGGCGCTCAACGAGGCCAGCCTCGAGAACGCCCAGCGGATGGGCGTGCTGGAAGTGGTGCTCGAAGTGGACGGGCGGCCGGTCTCGGCGTTCGGCTGCGACGGCATCCTCATCTCCACGCCCACCGGGTCCACCGCCTACGCGTTCTCGGCGGGTGGACCGGTGGTGTGGCCCGAACTGGAGGCGATGCTGGTGATCCCGAGCAACGCGCACGCGTTGTTCGCGCGGCCACTGGTGACCAGCCCGGAGTCGCTGATCGCGGTGGAGACCGTGGCAACCGGACACGACGCGATCGTTTTCCTCGACGGCAGGCGCACTCTCGCGTTGCCGCGTGGCGGCCGCGCCGAAGTGGTGCGCGGCGAACGTCCGGTGCGCTGGGTGCGGCTCGATTCGGCGCCCTTCGCCGACCGGATGGTGCGTAAGTTCCAACTGCCGGTCACCGGCTGGCGGGGCAGACAGCGAACGGAAGAGCACTGATGCTGACGGAGATCAGGATTGACGGACTCGGTGTCATCTCGACGGCCACCGCGCAGTTCCATGCCGGTCTGACCGTGCTCACCGGCGAGACCGGTGCGGGCAAGACCATGGTGGTCACCAGCCTGCACCTGCTCAGCGGTGCACGCGCCGACGCGGGACGGGTACGCCTGGGCGCGGCGAAGGCCGTGGTGGAGGGTCGTTTCGTCGTCGACGACGTGAACGACGCGGCTCGCACGGCGGTCGGGGAGGTGCTGGAATCGGCGGGTGCCGAGGCCGACGAGGACGGCAGCGTGATCGCGGTCCGCACGGTCAACAGCGACGGACGTTCGCGCGCGCATCTCGGTGGTCGCGGGGTGCCCGCCGCGGTGCTCGGTGAGTTCACCTCTCGGCTGCTGACCGTGCACGGCCAGAACGATCAATTGCGGTTGCAGCGGCCGGAGCAGCAACTGTCGGCACTGGACCAGTTCGCCGGCGACGGCGTCGCCGGTCTGCTGCGCAAATATCAGGTGCATCGTCGGTCCTGGCTGGACGCGCGGACCGAACTGCTCGAACGCACCGCGCGCAGTCGGGAACTGGCGCTGGAAGCCGACCGGCTCAAGCATTCGCTCACCGAGATCGACGGCATCGCGCCCGAACCCGGTGAGGACACCCGCC
>NZ_JBHWZY010000333.1:0-7110 GCF_042727815.1 Nocardia sp. NPDC060220 | reverse complement strand
GTCCTGGCGGACGTTCACAGGGTGGAGAACAGCTTGCTGAAATTGATCGAGCTCATACGGAAACCGGCACAGGCGACAGTCCCGACCGTGCCCCCGACCGCGGCCGGGTCGCTACGGGCGGGCGACATCGTGCTCACCGCCAAGCGCAGCTACCGGGTGGTCAGCACCAGCTTCGCCGACGACGCGCGTCGCGCGGGCCGAGTGGTCGCCGACACCGTCGATCTGGTCACCGGGCGCCTGCGCGTGCTCGACTTCCCGAGCGCCGACACGATGGTCACCGTCAAAACGGCCTAGCCCGTCAGACCGGCCGATGCCGCACATCGGCGGGGTAGGGCTGTCGAGGCGCGGCGTAACCGCCGGTGGCGGGTCCCTCTTTCTCGATCACACGACGCTGCTCGACACTGCGCGCGCGTTCAGCGAACGCGATGTCTCTGGTGCTGAGCACCGATAGCCGGCCCAGCGAGCTCGCGGCGAAGAACAGGATCAGCGCGCCGAGTCCGTAGAAGAACGTCAGCTGCAGCAGCGCGCGCTTCAGATCCGAGGTGGCGACCGGTTCGCCGATGTCCCCGAGACGCAGCAGATCGGCCAGGAACGGCCCGATCACGAACCACGCGCCTGCCGCGACCGACAGCCAGCCACCGAAACTCGCGACCACCCGGTTCCTGCTCATCAGCATGAGCAGTCCACCGACGATCGCGACAACGCCCGGCAGGACCTGCAGCCAGCCGCGGGCCGAGGTCCAGACCCACGGCTCGTCGGGGGTGTACGCGAAATCGAAGTACGGCCCGACGAACGGGATGAGTGCGCCCCAGATGCCGAGGAGCAGCACCGCGAGCCCGCCCAGCGCGCCCCGGCTACGCGGAATACGCAATCGCCCGACGGTCCCGGTCGACACTTTCTCGTCGTGATCCACCATGACGCCTCCGATCATCGAGAACAGAAGTACGAAGCGCTTACCCCGACCGGGACCGAATACGCACCGGCGCCGAAATCACCGCATGGTCTGTGGCAACAACTCCCCGATCAGGGCTTGCACGCGGGACTTGATCTCGTCGCGAATCGGGCGGACCGCATCGACGCCCTTGCCCGCGGGGTCGTCCAGGACCCAATCCCGGTAGCTCACGCCGGGGTACCAAGGGCAGGTGTCGCCGCAGCCCATGGTGATCACGACGTCGGAGGTTTCCACCGCGTCGGAGGTCAGGATCTTCGGGGTCTGCTCGGCGATATCGATGCCGAGTTCGGCCATCGCGGCGACCGCGGACGGATTGATCGTATCGGCGGGCGCGCTACCCGCCGACCGGACCTCGATCGCGTCACCGGCGAGATGGGCGAGGAATCCGGCGGCCATCTGGGAGCGACCCGCGTTGTGCACGCAGACGAACAACACGCTGGGCTTGGTAGTCATGGGTGGTGCCTTTCAGCCGGCCGAGGCCGGCGAAGTGTGGGTGGTGGGCTCGAACCGTTTGCGCAAGGCCAGGGAGACATAGACCAAGCCGACCAGGACAGGGACCTCGATCAGCGGACCGACGACCCCGGCGAGCGCCTGGCCGGAGGTGACGCCGTAGGTGGCGATCGCGACGGCGATGGCCAGTTCGAAGTTGTTGCCCGCGGCGGTGAAGGCGAGGGTGGTGGTGCGTTCATAGCCGAGGCCGAGGGCCGCGCCCATGGCATAGCCGCCGCCCCACATGATCGCGAAGTAGGCCAGCAGGGGGATCGCGATGCGGACGACGTCGAGTGGATGGGAGGTGATCTGGTCGCCCTGCAGAGCGAACAGGATCACGATGGTGAACAGCAGCCCGTAGAGCGCCCAGGGCCCGATCCTGGGCAGGAATGTCGACTCGTACCAGTCGCGGCCCTTGGCGCGTTCGCCGAAGCGGCGGGTGAGGAACCCGGCCAGTAGCGGGATGCCCAGGAAGATCAGCACCGATTTCGCGATCTGCCATGGGGAGACGTCGATGGTGGTTTGTTCCAGGCCGAGCCAGCCGGGTAGGACCGCGAGGTAGAACCAGCCGAGCACGGCGAACATGAAGACCTGGAAGACCGAGTTCAGCGCGACGAGGACGGCGGCGGCTTCGCGATCGCCGCAGGCGAGGTCGTTCCAGATGATGACCATGGCGATGCAGCGGGCCAGGCCGACGATGATCAAGCCGGTGCGGTATTCGGGCAGGTCGGGCAGGAACAGCCAGGCCAGGGCGAACATCAGCGCTGGGCCCAGGATCCAGTTCAGCACCAGGGAGCTGATCAGGAGTTTGCGGTCGCCGGTGACGGCGTCGAGGCGGTCGTAGCGGACCTTCGCCAGCACCGGATACATCATGATCAACAGCCCGATCGCGATCGGCAACGAGATGCCGTCGATCTCCACGGCGCTCAGCGTGTCGCCCAGACCGGGAATCATGTGTCCGAGTAGCAGTCCGGCAGCCATCGCGACGCCGATCCAGACCGGCAGGAACCGGTCCAGCGTCGAGAGTTTTCCCACGACGGCCGGGTGGTCGGTGGTGGTGCTCACGCGGTCACCGCTCCGGCCTCGGTCGCGAGCACGTCCGACAGCCGCGCCAGCGCGTGCGGGACGACCCGGTAGTACACCCAGGACGCACGGCGTTCGCTGGTGAGCAATCCGGCCTCGCGCAGCACCTTCAGGTGGTGGGAGATGGTCGGCTGGGTGACGTCGATACCGGTCGACAGGTCGCACACACAGGCCTCACCGCCTGCTCGGGACGCGATCGCCGAGAGCAGCCGCAGCCGGACCGGGTCGGCGAGCGCCTTGAACAGCACGGCCAGTTCGGCGGCGGTCTCGCCGCTCATCGGTGGGCGGGTGCGAGGTGTGGCCTCACACGAGGGTGAGGCCCCACTCAGCGGCAAGTCTTGATTCGACATATGTCGATATTGATCGATATCGAATCAAGAAAGCAAGCGAACGTCGAGTGAACTCGCTCGCTCTCGGATCGGGTCAGCCGCAGCAGCTCGCCCCGGAGGCCACGGCCTTCGTTTTGGCCTCGGCTCCGCAGCAGGCACCGTCAGCTTCGGCTTCGGCGGCGGTTCCGCAGCAGACGTCGACCGCTTCGGCGTCGGTAAGGCCGAGTTCGGGCGCGGTGCCGAAGGTTTCGCTGTCGGCCAGCACCGTGTAGACCTCCCACCGCTCAGCGCCCGGCCCGGTCACCCACACCTTGTCCTGGGTGGCGAAGCAACAGGTGGTCGCGATCTGCTCCTCGGTGAACAGGCCCGCGGCGGAGAGCCGGGCGATCTCGCCGCGCACCTGCTCGGAGGTGTCGACCTCGACGCCGAGGTGGTTGATGGACCCGCCCTGACCCGCGTTCTCGATCAGTACGAGCTTGAGCGGGGGCTCAGCGATCGCAAAGTTGGCGTAGCCGGGCTTGCGCTTGGCAGGTTCGGTGCCGAACAGGGTCGAGTAGAACCGCACGGCGGTGTCGAGGTCGTCGACATTGAGGGCCAGCTGGATACGAGACATGATCGAACCTCCACTTGTGTGACATATATCGAAGAACTTGTGGTGCCGAGTCTGCTCACCTTTTCGACATATGTCAATACCGCGGGTAGGGTCGATTTCATGCCCAAGGCGCTCCCCATGATCGACATGTCCACCCCCGTCTGCTGCGCCCCTGTCGCGGCGGGGCCCGTCGATGACGCCGCCGCGCTGGAGGTGGCGTTGCGACTCAAGGCGATCGCCGACCCGGCCAGGGTCAAATTGCTGTCGCTGCTGCTGACCAGCCCGCTCGGCGAGGAGAACGGCGGCGACCTCGCCACCGCGGTCGGCCTGAGCGAGTCCACGGTCTCGCATCATCTCGGCCAGTTACGCAAGGCCGGCCTGGTGGAGTCCGAGCGGCGCGGGATGAACACGATTCACCGCGCCCGCCGCGACGCACTGTCCGCGCTGTGCACGGTCCTGGATCCGAACTGCTGCACCTAGGCTCGCCGCCGGGCACACGTCCGCCACCGTCAAACGTCCAGCCGGATCCGAATTCCCACCATCCGTTCGGCGCCTCCACGCAGCCCGCTGCCCCACAGCCCGATCCGGGCGACCAGCCCGTACTTGCGTTTCATCAACGTGGTGAAGTACGCACTCGCTTCCGGCGCCAGCACCTCGGCACAGCCGGGAACCGAGGCGCCGAGTGGCTTGCCGCGCCAGTCGCAGGGGGCGACGCTCACTCGACCCCCGTTGCGGATCCGCTTCACCTTTCCGGCGTCCGCCACGCTCCACACCGCCAGCGCTCGGCCGTCTCGCATCACCCAGACCGGCGTAGGGACCGCCGTGCCGTCTCGGCGAAACGTGGTGAGAAGCAGATATTTGCCGGCCGCCAGCTCGCCGAGCACCGCATCGGTGGATTCCATGGCAAGATACTAACTAGTTAGTTAATAGGTGGTCGCCGGAACCGCCCAACCACGCGCGCATGTCGCCGGTGAAAGGAATCCGCATGGGGCGATTCGTCGGGACGCTGCTCGCGGGCTTCGCGGTGGGCACCCCCGCGATCCCGGTCGGCCTCTCGCTTTCCCTACCCGGCCCGGTCGCGCTGTTGGCGGTGTTACTCGGTGCGGCGTGCTGCGTGACCTTCGCGGTCTTCGCCATGGAACGCGCCCGGCTGCTGTGGCGGTCCTGGCGGGTCCGTCGGAATCCGGTGGCCGCACCGGTGGATTCGGCGGCTCCGACCGACGGCACCTCCCCTGTCGACGCGACCGCCCCGACGACGCCGGCACAGAGAGCCCGGCGCTCCGGCGCCGCCGGTCGCCGGGCCAGACGAGTCCTCGACCGATACGGCGTGGCAGGATTCGGCATCGTCGGGCCTGCCCTGTTCGGCACGTGGGGCTCGGCCCTGCTCGGTGCGGCGCTGGGTATCCCCCGCCGGCCGCTGATCGGCTGGCTGATGACCGGGATCACCCTGTGGTGCACGGTGCTGCTCGTCGCATCGGACGCGGCCTTCGCCGTCTTACGATGACCCCATGTCCCGAGCCGACGCCACCAAGGCCCGTATTCTTCAGGCCGCCACCGACGAGTTCGCCACGTACGGCATCGCCGGAGCCAGGGTGGACCGGATCGCCAAGACCGCGGAAGCCAACAAGAACCTCATCTACGTCTATTTCGGCAACAAGGACCAACTCTTCGACGCGGTCTTCGACGCCCACGTCACCCACGGCCTGAATTCGGTCCCCTTCACCGCCGGCGACCTGCCCGAGTACGCGGGACGGATTTTCGACTATTGCCTGCGGCACCCCGAAGTCATCCGGCTGGCCACCTGGCACCGCCTCGAGCGTGGCGACCGGGATGACCCGGCCGTCGCAGCGCCTGCGCGCGACGCCAAACTGGACGCGCTTGCCGCGGCGCAGGACAAGGATGGCATCGGCGCCGAATTCTCACCCCCGACGCTGCTGACGCTGGTGCTGAGCATGGCTCTCGCGTGGAACCCGAACAACATCACCAGCCTGCCCGCCTGCTCGTCCGGCGCCGAGAGCGCCGACGACCGCCGCAGCGCGCTCGTCGAGGCCGTGCGCCGCCTCCTGTGAACAGCGCCGACGGTGATCGGCCACCCGCGTGGTACGGCCGCGCTGTTTAGGAACTGAATTCCGCGGTACGACCACCTTGGGCGGTCTGGACGACGGCCACCGCATCGACTATCCCGGCGCCGAAGGAGGACCCATGGGTACTCGCGACATCATCGCGCAACTGCGACAGGACATCACCACCGCCGGCGACGCCGGGGACGAACGCACCGCCCAACGGCTTCGCAACGAATTGTCGAAGGTCTTGGAAGAGTCCGGCGATCGATCCGACAGCAATGCGGAATGACACGGCGAACCAGCTTGCCGCTCTCGCCGAACGATATGGGTTGACGGTAGCCGTCGCCGAATCGTTGACAGCGGGCCAGGTAGCCGCTGCCCTCGGCGCCGCACCGGATTCGGCGGTGTGGTTTCGAGGTGCGGTCGTCGCCTACGCCACCGAGGTCAAACGGCACGTGCTCGGGATTCCCGATGTGCCGGTCGTGTCCGAGACCGCGGCGAAGGCGATGGCAACGGGCGTGCGTTCGCTGATGGACGCCGATATTGCCGTCGCCACCACCGGAGTCGGCGGACCCGAACCGCAAGACGGGGAGGACGCCGGTTCCGTGTGGTTCTGCGTGGTTACACGCGGCGACGCACAGGCCAGTCACCGGCAGTACGACGGAGATCCCGCCGCGGTTGTCGACCGGTCGGTGCAGTACGCACTCGAGTTGCTGCTGTCGACGGCGACAACGCTCACGCGATCAGCTCCGGTGTGGGTGGCCGATAACCGGGTATAGCCCGGTATCGCGCACCTCCGCCGGCTACGAGCTGACGCTTTCCGTTCGAGCGTGCAGGCAGGAGCAGGTACGCGTCGATGTGACCGAGCGAGAACAACGCGGCCGAGGAGGCGATCCACGACATGGTCCAGGTGACGCGCACGATCCATGCCCCGGTGGAAGAGGTGTTCGCGGTGCTCGCCGATGGATGGTCCTATGCGAGTTGGGTCGTCGGCGCCTCCCACATCCGCGACGTGGACGACACATGGCCGGAGGTGGGAGCTCGCATTCATCACAGTGTCGGACCGTGGCCGTGCACCGTCCAGGACACGACGTCGGTCCGCGCCATCGATTCGCCGCACAGCATCGAACTCGACGCCAGGCTCTGGCCGATCGGCGCCGCGGTAGTCCGGGTGGAGCTACGCGCCATCGACCCCACATCGTGTGAGGCCCTGATGACCGAACGCGCCGTTCGCGGACCGAGCCGGTTGTTGCCGCACGCGGTCCAGGCGCTGCCGCTCGTGCCACGGAATCGCGAATCGTTGTCGCGGCTCGCCGACCTCGCCGAGGGCGGGTACCCGGATGCGAGAGCCGAGGGCCGGGACGGCTGACGGCAATGCCCACGAACGCAACCCCATTGATCCGAAGGAGTGCACGGTGCCTCAGCAACTACTGACCGGAAAGCACGTCGCCATCCTGGCCACCGACGGAGTCGAACAGGTCGAACTCGTCCAGCCACGCGACGCCGTCGAGGACGCGGGCGCCACCACCGCATTGCTCTCCTCGGCCAACGGCGCCATCCAGGCCATGAACCACGACGTCGAGAAGGGCGACACCTTCCCGG
>NZ_JBHWZY010000332.1:0-7117 GCF_042727815.1 Nocardia sp. NPDC060220 | reverse complement strand
GGACTTCGCTGTCCAGCTCGCGAACCCCATCCGTGCCGACGCCGGTGACGAATGGACTGCAGGCGGGTCGGCACCGTATTTCCGGTACCATTCACTCCCCTGAAGCCGACCCGCCTGCTTGTCACCAGCGCCCATCCGGCTTTCGAGCCCTGGAAGAATCAGCCGTCGCGGTTCCGGTCGGCGCACCGATACTCTGGCAAGGGTGACCGACGGTGCGCCTGTGAAATCGTGTGGTCCGACCCGCTCACCGATGGCCTGGATCAGGCCGGGTTATGCCGGGTACATCGGACCCGAACTCGGTGTCGACCTACATTCCACCTCTGTCGCGGTGCTCAGCGTCGGGCTCGACGGGCCGTTCGCCCTCGAGACCGCCACCCACGGCGAAATACTCACTCGCAGCGCGTACAGCCCTGCCCGGGCGGTGCACCGGGTGAATACGCTCGGTAAATGGATCCTGCTCCTGTGGTCGCCCGCTTCGGCCATCGCAGGCCAGATGACGACCACCGAGGGGCCGTACGGATTCGCCCACCTGCGCGAGCGCGAACTGGTCGAACAATGCCGGCTACCTGATGCGGACCCGGGCCGACTCCTGACGATCGCAGTCGGCGGTCCCCCGGCCGACATCGATCCGCGCATCGAACGCGTGGCGGCCGCGATCCGTCAGCATCCGGATCACGCGTTTCGGGCCGAACCGATCGCCGCGACCCTCGGTCTGTCGACATCGCACTTTCTCCGGTTGTTCGTCCAGCAGTACGGGACCACGTTCCGCCGCTATCAACAGTGGGCCCGCGTCATCCACGCGATGAGAGCTGTCGCCGCCGGCCACGACCTGACCCGATCCGCGACGGACGCGGGATTCGCCACACCCTCGCATTTCAGCGAGACCTTTCATCGCATGTTCGGGATGTCCGCCACGGCAGCCCTGCGCTCAGGGCTCCGATTCGACCTCGAAACCACGTCAGCACCTTGATGGTTACCCCGGTCAGCAATCCAGATCACCGCGATTAACCACGCTCAGGACCGGTCGGACAGGGCGGTGGCGGCTGGGTTGGTGGCATCGCGGATCACGCGCAAGCCGGTGATCAAGCCGTCGAGTTGAATGGGGGTCAGCTGACCGGTGAGCCATTGCTCGAGGGCAGCGAGATAGTCCGGAAGGACCTCTTCGAGGCGGCGGATGCCCGCATCGGTCAAGGCCGCGTAGGCGCTGCGCCGATCAGCCGGGTCGAGTTGGCGTTCGACCAGACCCGCGGTGGCCAGCCGGTCGACCAGACGGGTGACCCCACTGGTCGAGAGCTCGGTTTGTGTGGCCAGGTCCGACATCCGCAGGCGGCAGCCCGGGGAGCGACTCAGTCGCAGGAGGGCATTGAGGTCGAGACCGGACAGGCCGTGCGCTTTCCAGGTCGGCTCGAGTTTGGCGATGAGGCCGTTGTGCGCCTCGAAGAGCAGGCCGGAGATGGTGAAGCGGGGGTCGTCGAACAGCTCGCGCACGGACATAACGCCAGCATAGCTGATATTTGCCATGCGGATAGTTGACACGAGGAATACCTACGAGTAAACCTATGCGTAAGCATTATTCCGCACAGCAAATATCGGAGAGATCATGCAGAACAGCACGTGGGTAGCCGGCTTCCGGACCGGTGTCATCGACCCGAACGAGCAGATCAAGCTCGCCGAATCACGGGAGTTCAGCGACGAGACCGTGCGCCACGTCCTGCACATGGCAGGCGGCGGCGACGCGGTGCGCGTGCGGTTGACCAACCGCTACGGCGCCGCCCCGCTGCGGATCGGTGCCACCCGGCTCGCCCAGCGCAAGACCGGTTCGGCGATCGGCACGGATCGCGAGGTCACGTTCGGCGGCGCGGCGGACGTCACCATCGACGCGGGCGCCGACCTCGTGAGCGATCCGATCGATCTGGCGGTCGCCGCGGGCGAAGACCTGCTGCTCAGCCTGTACATCCCGGCGTCGACCGGCCTGGCCACCTTCTCCCACCAACCCGGTGAGATCGCCTACATCGTCACCGGCGACCACACTGCGGACGTGGAACTCACCGGTGCCCACGAGGTTCCGTTGCGCTTCTTCGTCACCGGGATCGACGTGCTCGTCACCGATCCGACGGCGGTCGCCGTCGCGTTCGGCGATTCCTGGTTCGAAGGCGTCGGCACCACGCTGAGCGCCAATCACCGCTCCGTCGACGTTCTCAACGCCCGCCTCACCACGGGATGGGTCGTCAACAACGGCATCGCGGGCAATCGTCTCACCGCCGAGGAGATCGGCGAATCCGGTGTACGCCGTTTCGACTCCGACGCGTTGCAGGTCCCCGGTGTCACCGACATCCTCATCAATTTCGGTATCAACGACCTCATCCTCGGTGCGATGGGCGGCCAGTCTTCCGCGACCATCGAGGAATTGATCGCCGGTTTCACCGCCCTGGCCGCGCGCGCCCACGCCGCCGGACTGCGCATCCACGCCGCCACCATCGGCCCCTACGCCGGCTGCGTCTACCCCGGCATGCCGCTGCTGGAAACCCAGCCGACTCGCCACGCCGTCAACGAATGGCTGCGCACCACCGACGTTTTCGATTCGATCTTCGACGTCGATCGCGCCGTGGCCGACCCGCACCGTCGCGACTACATCCGCCCCGAGTTCGACAGCGGCGACGGCATGCACCTCAACGACGCGGGCGCTGCGGCCATGGCAGCCACCGTCGATCTCACCGCCCTCTTCCGCTGACATATCGATCGAGATCAGCACGCTCGCACCGTGTCCGCTTCGGTGCGAGCGTGCTGATCGGCAAGGGGTGCTCAGTGCTCGCGGTCGGTCAACCGCAGAGTCACCTCGATGGGTGGGACCCAGGGCTCGGGTAGTTCGTCCAGATCGGCGAGGGTGGTGTGCACGAAGGCCGCGATCCGATGGCGGGCCGCCGAACTCAGCCGTTCGACCCGGTCCGAGGTCAGCGGACTGTCCGCGAACTCGACCACGGGAAGATCGCCGGCGTCCCCCGCGATCGTCTCCGACCTGTTCTCCGTGCGTCGCACCATCGCGTCCCCCACCCTTCCGAACGGTCTCGGCGGTCGCTCGGGCACAAGCAACCAGCGCCGCCGACATTCATCAGCAAACATCTGGATTACAACATGACCAAGCGTCCACAACAAGCGTTATTCTCGGCGAATGTTGCGTAGATCGTGACGCCGCACGCCGATCGACACCATGGTCTCAGCGCGTGACGCCGGCAAGCTATGTTCGGGCGAATCGGGCGTACCAAGCGAGCAGTGCGGGGTCGTCGACGGCGCTGGGATCCACGACGGTCGTGGGATCGGCGCCCTGCAGGAGCTTCTTGATGGGGACTTCCAGCTTCTTACCGGTGCGGGTTCGGGGGATGCCGGGGGCGATGATGATGTCGTCCGGGACGTGGCGCGGGGAAGTCCGCGTGCGGATGACCGCGCGGATCCCGGCAGTCAGGTCGTCGGTCAGAGTGATGCCGTCGGCGAGCACGACGAACAGGGGCATCCAGTAGCCGCCGTCGGGTTGCTCCGCGCCGATGACCAAGGAGTCGGCGATTTCCGGGAGCTGTTCCACCGCTTGGTAGATGTCGGCGCTGCCCATGCGGATCCCGTGGCGGTTGAGAGTGGAGTCGGACCGGCCGTGCACGATCACGCTGCCGTGTTCGGTACGGGTGATCCAGTCGCCGTGGCGCCATACACCGGGAAAGGTGTCGAAATAGGCTGCGCGATACCGAGTTCCGTCCGGATCTTTCCAGAATCCGACGGGCATGGAGGGCATGGGCTCGGTGATGACGAGTTCACCGACTTCGCCGTGCACCGGGTTGCCCTGTTCGTCCCAGGCTTCCAGGGCCACCCCCAGGTAGGGGGCGGACAGCTCTCCGGGCCGGACCGGGACGGTTCGCGCCCCGCCCGCGAAGGCCGAGACCACGTCGGTGCCGCCGCTGATCGACGCGACCGGAATGTGCGCACCGACGTTGTCGCACAACCAGATCGACGACGACGGAGGCAGCGCCGACCCGGTGACACCGATCAGGCGCAAGGCCGTCAGGTCGTGTTCACGCCGCGGCACCACACCTGCCTTCGCGCAGGCCAGCACATAGCCGGGACTGGTGCCGAGAACTGTCGCGCGTACTCGAGCGGCGATGTCCCACAGCGCATCCGGGGCCGGATAGCCAGGGCTACCCGCGTAGCAGACGATGGTCGCGCCGACCAGCAGGCCGGCGACCTGGAAGTTCCACATCATCCAGCTCGGGCTGGTGTACCAGAGAAAGGTGTCGTCGGCACCGATATCCGACTGCAGCGCCATCGCCTTCAGGTGCTCGAGGAGCACCCCGCCGTGACCGTGGACGATGCCCTTGGGCAGACCTGTCGTGCCCGAGGAGTAGAGCACCCAGAGCGGATGGTCGAAACCCACCTCTGCCGTCGAGAGCGTGGATCGATCGCCACCGGCGGTGACATCCGCCCAGTTCAGCGTGCCGGACAGCCGCTCCTGCGACACCACGATCGTCGCCACCACCGTGGGCAGACCGGCGCGCAGTTCGGTGATCTCGTCGGATCGCCGGTGCTGCTTGCCTGCGTAGCGGTAACCCGTACACGTCACCAGCACCACCGGCTCGAGCTGCCCGAGCCGGTCCAGCGCCGCCTTCGCCGAGTAGTCCTGCCCGCACGCACTCCACACAGCGCCGATGCTCGCGGTCGCCAGGAAGGCGATCACCGCCTCGGGGATGTTGGGCAGGTACCCGGCGACCCGGTCCCCTGCCCGAACACCCAAGCCGCGCAGCGTCTGCGCGAACGCCGCCACCTGGTCGAGCAGATCGTCCCACGACAACTCGCTGACCGACCCGTCCTCCGCCACCGACACGATCGCGCGACGATCGGGGCGGGCCTGCCGGATCACCTGGTCGACATAGTTCAGCCGAACCTCGGGAAACCATCGCGCCCCTGGCATTTCCGAAGAGGCCAGCACCGGACCGGGGCGGTCGCCGAGTTCGAAGTAATCCCATACCGAACCCCAGAATCCGTCCAGATCGTCGACCGACCACTGCCACGACGCGTGGTAGTCGGGCACCGCGACGGTGTGCCGCTCGGCCACGAACCGCGCGAAGTCGGTGATCCGAGCTCGGGCGATGTCGTTGTCGTCCGGCACCCACTGCGGTGCCGATGCCACTGCGGTCATCGGGCGCTCCACCCGCCGTCCATGACATAGGACGAGCCGGTGACCATGCCCGCGGTGTCGGAGGCGAGCCAACCGACCAGCGCCGCGACCTCGTGCGGCTCGATCAGCCGTTTGATCGCACTCTCGGTGAGCAGCACCTTCTCGAGCACCTCCTGCGCCGGGATCCCGTGCGCGGCGGCCTGCTCGGCGATCTGCTTGTCCACCAGCGGGGTTCGCACATATCCGGGGCTCACACAGTTGCTGGTGACCCCGTGCGGGCCGCCTTCGAGCGCGGTCACCTTCGACAGCCCCTCCAGTCCGTGTTTGGCCGTCACGTACGCGACCTTGAACTGAGAGGCGCGGATCCCGTGCACCGAGGAGATGTTCACGATCCGGCCGAAACCCCGCGCGTACATGTGCGGGAGGGCAGCGCGGATGAGCAAGAACGGCGTTTCGACCATCAGCGTCTGCATGGTGCGGAACCGGTGGGGTGCGAAATCCTCGATGGGGCTCACGCTTTGCACGCCCGCGTTGTTGACGAGAATGTCGGTCTCGAGCCGCAATTCGGCCAGTGCCTCGACTTCGAGCAGATCGACGTTCCACGCGTGCCCGCCGATTTCGTGCGCCACCGCCTTCGCGGCGACTCCGTCGATGTCGGCGACGGTGACCTCGGCGCCGCGCGCGGCCAGCTCCCGCGCACACGCGGCGCCGATACCGCTCGCCCCACCGGTGACCAGTGCCCTACGTCCGGTGAGCTCGCTCATGCGGCAACACCTTTCGTGGCGGAGGCGTCGGCGAGATCGACAGATTCGAGGTCGATGCCTCGGGTCTCCTTCGCGCACACCACCGCGATCACGGTGACCGCCGCCGCGCACGCCAGGTACCAGGCGATCGGGACCGACGAACCGAACTCGTCGAGCAGCTTGACCGCGATGATCGGCGCCAGCGAACCCGCCACGATCGAGGTGACCTGGTAGCCCAGCGACACACCGGAGTAGCGCATCCGGGTCGGGAACATCTCGGCCATGATCGCCGGCTGACCGGCGTACATGAATCCGTGGAACACCAGCCCGATGATGATGGCGGACAGGATGATCACGCTGTTGCCGCTGTCCATCATCGGGAAGGCGAAGAAGCCCCAGGTGGCCGCGGCGACCGCGCCGGCCAGGTAGACCGGGCGGCGCCCGACACGGTCACCGAGGCGACCAGCTACCGGAATCACCACCATGTGCACGGCGTGGGCGATGAGCAGCCACCACAGAATCGTCGTGGTGTCGGCGTGCACGTGAACCTTGAGATAGGTGATCGAGAACGTGACGACCAGGTAGTACATGATGTTCTCGCCGAAGCGCAGACCCATCGCGGTGAACACACCGCGCGGGTACTTGCGCAGCACCTCGAACGGGCTGAACGAGGCGGCCTTGGCCTGGTCCATCGACTGCTGCGCGGCCACGAAGATCGGGGCGTCGGTCACCTTGGTGCGCACGTAGTAGCCGACCAGCACGACCACCGCCGACAGCCAGAACGCCACGCGCCAGCCCCAGCTCAAAAACGCCGCGTCCGACAGGGTCGAGGTCAGCACCAGCAGCACGATCGTGGCGAGCAGATTGCCCGCGGGCACGCCGGCCTGCGGCCAGCTCGACCAGAAGCCGCGACTGCGACTCGGGCTGTGTTCGGCCACCAGCAGCACCGCGCCGCCCCATTCGCCGCCGATCGCGAAGCCCTGGACGAAGCGCAGGATCACCAGCATCGCCGGTGCCCAATAGCCGATCTGGGCGAAGGTCGGCAGGCAGCCCATCAGGAAGGTCGCCGCACCGACGAGCACCAAACTCACCTGCAACAACTGCTTGCGGCCGTATCGGTCGCCGAAGTAGCCGAAGACGATGCCGCCGAGCGGGCGCGCCGCGAAACCGACGGCGTAGGTGACGAAGGCGGCCAGGATCGCGTCGAGGTCGCTGG
>NZ_JBHWZY010000331.1:0-7128 GCF_042727815.1 Nocardia sp. NPDC060220 | reverse complement strand
GGCTCACCGAGAGGCTCGCCGCCTGCTCACCGCTGAGCGCGTTGCCGATATTGGTGAAGCCGAGGTCTGACGGCAGTGGGCCGGTCCAGCTGCCTGCCAGGGCGGCGGCGATCACGGTGGCGATCGGGGCGACGAAGACCACCGTAACCACCAGCCCGAACACGCCGAGTACCAGCGCTTTTCCGCGAGAAGTCCAGACGAGCACGATCATTGCTCCTTCGGGCGGGCGATGAACCGGGCGAACACGAAGCGGTAGACGAGGTAGAGGCCCAGCGAGAGCAGCACCTGCACCGAGGCCAGCACCGCCGCACCGGGCAGGTCGAAGGTGACGATGCCCCGGGTGTAGATCAGCGCGGGCAGCGTGATGACGCCCTTGGCGCCGGTGAACAACACGATGCCGAATTCGTTGAGCGTGAGCAGCAGCACCAGCGACCCGCCTGCCGCGAGCGCGGGCCATGCCTCGGGCAGCACCACCTGCCGCAGCACCCGCCACGGCGAAGCGCCGAGACTCGCTGCCACATCGAGTTGTTCCCGGGGCAGCTGCGCGAACGCGGCCAGCACCGGGCGCACCACGAACGGGGTGAAGTAGGTGATCTCGGCCAGGATCACACCGAGCGGGGTCGTCAGAAAGTCGATGACCGGTGTGGTGGCGCCGGTCAATTCGGCGATCAGGGCATTCACCGCACCCGCCGTCCCGTAGAGGAAGGTGAAGGCGAGGGTGATCAGGAACGAGGGCAACGTCAGGATCGTGTCGATGAGCCTGCCGACCAGACCGGATCCGGGAAACGGCACGAAGGCCAGCACGATCGCCAGAAACGTGCCGAGCACCAGACACCCCGCCGTGGCACACACGGCGATGGAAACGGTGCGCCACAACGCTTCCCGAAACGCTTCGGAGCCGAGTACCGACGTCCACACCTCGGTGCCGCGCCCGGTCGGCGTCCGGGTGGACTCGGTGAGCACCCGCAGAATCGGATACCCCGCGATCCCGAGCACCACGAGCACGGGCGGCAAGGTCCACAGGATCGGCAACCACGACCGGCGAGGTGTGGGATCTTTCGACGGCGGCGACGCGTCGGGCCGATCGAGAACGACAGCGCTCACGACAGCACCTCGCTGATGCCCCGTTCGGCTACGAACGCTTTCATGACTGATCCGCTGCGGGCACGGAACTGCCTGCCGTAGTGGCTGTCTCGCCGATCGCACGAGGAATGAGCACACCCGCCGGGTCCGGAAGCTTCACCCCGACAACGGCACCGACCTCGGTCGTGAAGTGCCCCGATACGTCGGCCGCGAGCGTACCGGGTAGCCCGTCGACCGACAGCTCGACCCTGGTCGTGGCACCACGCCATACCGAGGTCGACACAGTGGCGCGCAGGGCGTCCCGCTCGCCGGGTTTGCCGACGGTGATCGTGTGCGGGCGGATACACAGCAGCGCGTCGTCGTCGGGCGCCCACTCCGCCAGTCCCACACCGGGTTGCGGCGCCTGGGCGCGCAGGGTGTTGGTGCCCGCGGTGACCAGGGCCGCGGTGCCGGTGACGTGGTTGACGGTGCAGGGCACCAGGTTCGCGCCGCCGAGGAACCCCGCGGTGAAGTCGGTGGGCGGGCGCTGCCACAGGTTTTCGGCCGTGTCGATGTCGACGAGGCGGGCATCGCGCATCACCGCGATCCGATCCGCCAGCGCCAGCGCCTCGGCCTGGTCATGGGTCACGTACAGCATCGCGGTGTCGGGCAGCGCTTTGCGCAACGCCTGCAACTCGCCGAGCATCGAATGGCGCAATTGCGCGTCGAGCGCGGCGAGCGGCTCGTCCAGCAGCAGGACGCTGGGCTTGATGGCCAGCGCACGGGCGATCGCCACCCGCTGCTGCTGGCCACCGGACAACTCACGGGGGAGCCGCTGCGCGTAGCCGCCCATGCCGACCATGTCGAGCGCCTCGGCGACCCGTGCGGCGATCTCCGCCCGCGGCACCCGATGCGATTTCAGGCCGAACGCCACATTGCTGTGCACGCTCATGTGCGGGAACAACGCGTAGGACTGCACGACGACACCGATCCCCCGCTTGGCGGGCGAGAGATCGGTGACGTCGCGGCCCGCCAGGCGGACCGCGCCCGAGGTGGGCCGGACGAAACCGGCCAGCGCCTTGAGCGCGGTCGACTTGCCCGAACCACTCGGGCCGAGGAGCGCGACAGTCTCACCGACGGCGACGCGCAGGGTGAAATCGGCCAGCGCGACGGCGGCCTTGCGGCCGCGGCCGTAGCTGACCCCGACCCGGTCGAACACGATCGCGGGTTCGGTGGTTGCCGCCACGGACATGGCGGATCTCATCTGGAGGTCACCGTCGGACATCGTCAACTCCCTTGTGTCACAGCCGCAGTCAGCTGCCGGTTGCCTTCTGGTACGCCGCGACGTCGGCGTCCAGCTCGGTGAGCACCTTGTTCCAGTCGACCGGGACCACCTCGACACCCGTCATGGTGGCGGCTGGACCACCGTCGGCCGGGGCAGGCACATCGGTGCGGGGCGACACGGCGAACGCCTCGGGGCCCAGTTTCGCCTGCGCGGCCGGGGCCATCAGGAAGCTCATCAGCTTGGTGGCGTCGTCCTTGTGCGGCGCGCCCTTGGCCAGACCCATCATGTACGGGACGGCCACGGTGGAACGCTTGCCGGCGGCGGCCGGGAAGAAGACGGTGAACTTGGAGCCCTTCTCCTTCACCGTGGTCAGGTTCATCTGCACGTCGCCGTTGGCGATGAGCAGCTCACCCTTGTCGACCTTGGCCTGCAGTTTGCCGGTCGAGGACGACGGGCCGACGTTGTTGGCCTGCAACGCGGTCAGGTAGTCGAGGGCGGCCTGCTTGCCACGCAGCTGCTGCAGCAGCACCAGCACCGCGGTGCCGTCACCGGCCTGGCCGGGAGTGGAGTACTGCAGCTTGCCCTTGTACTCCGGCTTCAGCAGGTCTTCCCAGGTGAGCGCCGAGGCGTCGACCGCGGGGTTGGCGATGAAGCACAGGAAGTTGTTGGCCAGGGTCACATAGCTGCCCTCGGCGTCCTTGGCCGCGGCGGGTACAGCGGCGGTGTCGATGCCGCTGGGCTGCAGCAGACCCGACTGCTTGGCCTTCTGGATGAACGGGGGCAGCGTAACGACGACGTCGGCCTGCGGGTTGGACTGTTCCTTGTCGACGCGGTTCACGACCTCGCCGGAGCCCGCCTCCACCAGGTTGACCGCGATGCCGGTCTCCTTGGTGAACGCGGCGAACTGGGACTTGTACCAGCCGCCGACACCGTCGGCGGAGTACACGGTGACGGTCTTGCCGTCCGCGGATTCGGTACCGGTGCCACCGCAGGCGCCGGTGAACGCGACGGCGGTGACGCCGGCCAGCAGCAGCGCGACCTTGGACAGGCGGCGCGCGGTGAGGGAAGTACGCACGATGACAGCAACTTTCGTTTCAGATGTCGGGGGAATCGCAGGGGCGGGTGGATCGGAGGGCGACGCCGCGGCGAATACCGCGACGGCAGGTTCGTGAGCGAGCAGCGGCTCTCAGTGCGCGAGCACCAGCTCTCAGTGCGCGAGCACCAGCGCCGGGAACTCGGCGACCGACGCCACGACATGGGTGGCGCCGGCGGCGCGCAGCTGCTCGGCGGTGTGCGCGCCGGTGAGGGTGCCCGCGACGATGCCCGCGCCTGCGGCCAGGCCGGTGGCGATATCGCTGGTGGTGTCACCGAGCACGGCGATCCGGTCGACGGCGTCGACGCCCAGGCGCAGCGCGGCGGCCAGCACCATGTCGGGGTAGGGGCGGCCGCGTCCGGCGTCGGACGGTGCGAGGGTGAGGTCGACCAGGTCGGCCCAGCCCAGCGCGGCGAGGAGTTTGTCCTGCGTCCTCCGGCTGAATCCGGTGGTCAGCGCGACCCGGACACCGGCCGCACGCAGTGCGGTGATCGCGTCCACCGCACCGGGGATCGGCGCGATATCGGCCTCGTCGACCAGTGCTTCGTAGGCGGTTTCGAAGGCGCGGTTGGCATGGTGGGCGGCGGCCTCGTCGCCGTCGAGCAGCGCGCGGAACACCTCGATCTTGGACTGGCCCATGGTGTCGACCACGTAGCGACGGGCCTGTTCCCGGCGCGGGCCCTCGGGCTCGATCCCGGCGGTGGTGGCGGCACTCTCGAAGGCGCGCAACACCAGCCCGCCGTCGGCGACGGTAGTGCCTGCCATGTCGAGGGCGGCGAGCTGAATCTTGTTGTTCGACACAGGTGTTCCTCACAGTCCGATCTGGTCGGCGGTCTGTTCGCCGATGGCGGGGCCGAGCGTCATACCGCGACCGCCGGGGCCGGTGACGACCCAGACGTTGGTATCGGCGCGCACCCGGGTGACGACGGCTCCGGGGTCGACGCTCTGGCTGTAGACGCCCGCCCAGCGCCGTACGATCGGCGGCAGCTTGCGGCCGAGCAATTCCTCGGTCACCTCGGTGAGGTGGTCATAGGGTGCTTCGTCGACGTCGAAGGCGAACGGCTCGACATATTCGTGGGTATCGCCGATGGTCAGGCCACCGTGCAGGCGCTGCACGCACAGCAGCTGCATCTTGTGCTCGGCGGCGGTCGCGGTCTGCGATTGCTCGGCGGCCAGCGAATCCAGCTGCGGGCCCGCGAAACCCGGGTAGTAGCGGAAGCTGTCGCCGTCGGCGATCGCGGTGGTGAGCGGTTCGCCCAGCGGGGCGGTCTGCATCATCTGCAGCCGCACGCGGCGCACCGGCAGTTCGCCCGCCAGCTCACGAGTGAGCCCCGAGTGAGCGGCGCCGGGGCAGTGGACGACCAGGTCGGCCTCGTGGCGGCGACCGTGATCGTCGACGACCACCGCGCCGGAACCGGTGTCGAGGACCGCGCGGGCCTCGGTGCCCTCATGAAAGGTGTAGCGATCGGAGGCAGCCATGTGGGCGCGCAGCGCGGGCAGCGCTTGCCGCGACTCCACGGCGGCATCGGTCGAGCAGTGCAGGCCCGCAAGGTATTTGCCGCGCACCGCCGGGTTGATCGCGCGCACCTGGTCGGGGTCGAGCAGGGTGAAACCACGGGCATCGGCGGAGTCGCCGGCAGCCGCGGCCTCGGCGACAGCGAGTTCGGCGGGGGTACGCACCAGCGTGATCGAACCGGCGGGCCGGAAGCCGACGCCGGCCACCCGGCCGCCGATCTCCTCCCACAGCTCGCGCGAACGCAGCGTCAGCTCCAGCTCGTTCGCCGACCGGCCCGAGACCCAGACCAGGCCGAAGTTGCGGACCGTCGCGCCGCGGGCTTCGCGCTCGCGTTCGAGGTGCACGACCTCGTGTCCACGGGCTATCGCCGCCCAGGCGTGGGCGGTGCCGAGGATCCCTCCACCGATGATGACCAATCGCATGCCACCGATAGTGGCAAATGGTCTAGACCGATAGGTGTGGGCCGCGAGAACGGCAAGTTAATTTTTGGTATAGACCAATCCGGGTAGGGTGGGCAGCATGGATTCGCCGCAGACGACCCGAGTTCCGAAGGTGTTCCTGGTTCGCACCGAAATCGATCTGCTGCTGGCCGATCTCACCGAGGGCGACCCGGTGCCCTCCGAACGCGACCTCGCCACCCGCTTCGGCGTCGCCCGCGAGACCGTGCGACAGGCACTGCGAGAACTGCTGGTGGAAGGCAGGATTCGCCGTCAGGGCCGCGGCACGGTGATCTCCCGCCCCAAACTCACGCAGCCACTGTCGCTGCGCTCCTATACCGAGGGCGCGATCAGCCTCGGCCGCACCCCCGGCCGCATCCTGGTGGCCTGGGAAGACGTCGCCGCGGACGCGGCGACGGCCACCGACCTCGAGGTGGAACCGGGCACCGAGGTGATGCACCTGGAGCGGGTACTGCTCGCCGACGGTGAACGTGTCGGACTGGAGAGCACCTACCTGCCGCTGCACCGCTTCGCCGCCCTGCGCGGCAGCTATGACCCCACCACGTCGCTGTACGCCGCGATCCGCGCCACCGGCGTCGAACTCGCCGGTGCGCGCGAACGCATCGAAACCGTACTCGCCGCCCCGAGAGAGGCGGGTCTACTCGAATGCACCACCGCACTACCGATGTTGCTGCTGCACCGGCGCAGTGTCGACGCCGACGGCGCACCCATCGAACGGGTGCGCTCGCTCTACCGTGGCGACCGCATCGCCTTCGAGGCAAGACTGTCACCGGAGCCGGCGTAGCCCCTCACTGCTCGGGCAGCCGCCGCCGCCCACCGGCCACATCGGTGACCAGATCTGTGTAACCATCCACAAGCTCGGCAAGGTGGTACCAGTGCTTGTGGGTGTTGTCGCTTCGCGCGCCGTCGATGTCGATCGCCTGATTGGCATCCACCCAGCTACGCGCCATCCGGTCGACGACCGCACCGAGACTTTCGGTGTGCAGCGAGGCGCCGTTGCGATGCAACGGGATCTCCTGGACACACCAGTCGTTGATATCGTCGACGAGTTCACTTCGACGGCAATCGATCTCGGCGATCAATGCCGTATCACGCACCTGCCCCCGCCGTTCGTGCAGTTCAGCGAGTGCGTGCGCCGACCGCAACAATTCGCGATCTTGAAATCGCCGCCCCTGAAATGCGCACAACAATTGCGGAGCGGTGGGCAGTATGCCCATCACCGGCGCGCTCATCGCACGGCCCCGAATTCACCCGACACCCAAGATTTGTCTACCAACATGATTGGCTCTCGATTCGGTTATCCCGGTCATCTGTTTGGATTGTTCGCAACCAGGCTAACTGGATCATGCTCGCTCAGAAGGCGAAACGCAAGATTGCGTTATCACTCCTGCAGTAAAGCCGCCCTGACAGAACTGGGAGTCACATGCGCAGCGCCGCACGGTCTTCCGGCGCGCCTCGCGGACTCGCCGAACACCATGGCAGGCCCTATGCCGCTGTCTTCGCCGAACGCGTGACATAGCGGCCTTGCAGCGCAATAATGCGTTTCATGGCAGGCAAGCGTACGACCCTGACCGTCCGGCTCCGCAGGCTCGCAGCCATGTTGCGCGAGTTGCGCGAAAGCGCCCAGCTGAGCAAGGAAGACGTCAGCGCGCGAACCGGAATCAACGTCACCACGCTCTACCGGATCGAAATGGCGCAGGCGCGCCCACAACGT
>NZ_JBHWZY010000330.1:0-7146 GCF_042727815.1 Nocardia sp. NPDC060220 | reverse complement strand
CCGCGGGGCTCAACGACGCCATCCTGAATCCGAACGCGAGCCTGGCCGCGATGAACGCCATGCTGCCGACCATCATCAGGCTCTCCAGCGGAACCTCGGCGCACGGCGATGTCGATCTGCAGGACTTCGCGATCGGGGCGCTCGCCGACCCCGGCCACCAGGCCGATCCCGGCAACCGGATACCCGATGCGAGCGATTGGCAGGCACTGGTCGGTTCGCTCACCTACACCCTGCTCGCACTGCGCGAGCGCGTCCTCGGACCCGGCCGATGAGCGCCGTCGGCGGGCTCGCCGCACTCGGCTCGACGGTAGCGGATCTGCCCGCGCGACTGCTGGTCGGCGGGGTGCGCGGGGGACATCCCTACCGACTCGCGCTCTCCGCGGTGGCGTTGGCCATGGTCGCGGTCGCCGGTGCGACCTATCTGGTGTTCGGTGCGCTCGGCTTCGATCCCTCGGCCTCGACGATCGCGGTGCGGGTGCATCTGACCCAGTCCGGTGGACTGTTGCCCGGCCAAGACGTCACCTTGCGCGGTGTGCCGATCGGTGAAGTCCGGTCGGTCGAGTTCGAACCGGGCGGCGTGGTCGCGGTGGCCGGCATCGACGCCGATGTCCGGGTGCCCGACGACGGCACGGTCGACGTGACGAGTTTGTCCACGGCCGGCGAGCAGTTCCTCGACTTCCGGCCGACGCGCTCGACCGGGCCGTATCTGAGCGACGGCGCGGAGATCTCCGCGGACAAAACCTCCACGCCCACACCGCTGTGGCAGATGCTCGGCACGCTCGATTCGAGCTTGGCGCAAGTGGATCCGGCCCAGCTCGCCGCCGTGGTCGAGGAGCTCGGCGTCGGGCCGGAGGGACCGCGCAAGCTCACCGACCTCCTCGACGGCGGGATCTTTCTGGTGTCGACGCTGGATTCGGTGCTCCCGCAGACCGTCGCGCTGATACACGACAGCAAGACCGTGCTCTCGACCCTGGGCCGTGGATCGACAGGGCTGCAACGGTTCTCCGCCGACGCCGCGCACTTCATGCGTGGTGTCGAGGTGAAGACGGGCGGTTTCCCGGACTTCCTCGACGCGGCGCCGGGGACGCTCACCGCCTTGGACACCGTGCTGGCGGACAATTCCGCCGCGATGGTCGGTCTGTTGACCAACCTCTCGACGGTGGCTCAGGTGACGAACACCCGGGTACCGGCCATGCGGGAGTTCTTCTTCCCGACTCAGCGTGCCGGATCGGCCCTCGACGCGTTGGCGACGGTGATGCACGACGGCGGATTCTGGGGGCTGGTCAGCCTCTATCCGCGCTACACCTGCGTCTACGACCTGCCGCGCAAGCCGCCGTCGGTCGGTGACTATTCCGAACCGTATCTCTATACCTACTGCCCAGACGGCAATCCGTCGATCCTGGTCCGCGGCGCGGACAACGCGCCGCGCCCGCCGGGAGAACGCCTGCCCGGCCGTCCGCCCGCGGGCGAGCCGGCCGATCGCAGCGCCGACCCCACGCCGATCGGCCCCTGGTCGTTGCCCCTGCCGTTGCCGTTGGCCGAGTCCGGCCAGACGGTTCCCGCTCCACCCCGATGAGGAATCCGAGATGAACCAGAAGACCGACTCCACCGATAACCCGACCGCTGACGAGCCGACCACCGACGTCCCCGTGGAGACGAGCCAGGCGCAGTCCGCCGACCAGGCCGCGGACCCTGCCGCGAACGCGACGACCCCGGCCGCCGAACCCGAATTCGTGATGCCGTCCAAGTGGGCGATCCGTCGGATGATCGCGACAGTGATCTGGAAGAAGATCCGCATCCCGCTGCTCGTGCTGGTGGCGGTGGTGGCCGTGGTCACCGCGGCGATCCTCGGCTGGAAGCTGAAGCAGGACAACGACACCGACGCCGCGGCCGCCGCCGGGCTCGACGCCGCGCGGGCGTACGCGGTGACCTTGACCAGCGTCGACTCCGGCAACCTCGACCGCGATTTCACCGCGGTGCTCGACGGGTCGACGGGGGAGTTCAAGGACACCTATACGCGGTCGAGCGGGCAGTTGCGTCAGCTGCTGCTGGAGAACAAGGCGACCGGCAAGGGGACGGTGCTCGATGCGGCGGTGAAGTCGGCGACGCCGACGAAGGTCGAGGCGATCCTGTTCGTCGACCAGACGGTGACCAACACGGCCTCGCCCGATCCTCGCGTGGACCGCAGCCGGGTGATGATGACGATGGAGCTCGTCGATGGTCGCTGGCTCGCGAGCCGGGTGGCGCTGCCCTGACCTCCGCGCTGGTCACGCCCAGCCCGCGCAAACACTGTGCGGGCGGGAGTGTCGCTGTTACAGTTGGTATTACTGGAATGATATCTGTTGTCCGTTTATCTGTGTGTGCGACAGCGGGTTCGATGTGAGTGCGGAGGCGCGGATGTCACAGGTTGTCGGGTTGAGTGAAGCCGGTCGAACCGGTGAAACGACAGACCCGGATGAGCTGGTCGCGATCCTGGAACGACAACGCCAGTCATTCCTGCGTGAGGGCCCGGCATCGGCGGCCGTGCGGCGCGACCGGATCGACCGGCTGCTGGCCATGGTCCTGGACAATATCGACGACTTCGTCGAGGCGATGTCACGCGATTTCGGGACGCGATCGCGGACCGGGATGCTGTTCGCCGAGATCATGGGGATGCTCACCGCTTTCGAGCACACCCGATCACAGACCGAGCGATGGATGCGTCCGATCCGGCCGAACCGCCTCGCCCGGCTGTACGGCATCCGCACCGAAATCCATCCCTCGCCCCTCGGGGTGGTCGGCATCGTCGGCCCGTGGAACTTCCCGCTGCAACTGGTCGTCGTGCCCGCGGCTTCGGCGTTCGCCGCGGGCAACCGCGTGATGATCAAGATGTCGGAGATCACCGCGCACACCGCCGAACTGACCCGCTCGCTGGCTGGGCGCTATTTCCACCAGGACGAACTCGCGGTGGTGACCGGCGGGCCCGACATCGGCGCGGCTTTCACCCGGCTGCCGCTGGACCACCTCTTCTTCACCGGTTCGACCGGAGTCGGTCGCCTCGTGCAGCGCGCCGCCGCCGAGAATCTGGTCCCGGTCACCCTCGAACTCGGCGGCAAGAATCCCATCGTGGTCGGGCCCGACGCTGATATCGACCGTGCCGCGAACCGGATCGCACGCGCCAGAATGGTCAATGGCGGCCAGGTCTGTGTCTGTCCCGACTATGTTTTCGTTCCGGCGAGCCGGATCGAGCGATTCGTCGACAGCCTACGCACCGAATTGCGCGCCATGTTCCCGTCGATCCTGGACAACGACGACTACACGGCCTCGGTCGACACCGCCAACTACGACCGGGTGCTCGCCCTCGTCGACGATGCCCGAGCTCGGGGGGCCAGGGTGGAATCACTCGCACCGGCGGGCGAGGAGTTGCCAGATCCGGTCGCGCGGAAGATCGCGCCCACGCTGATCCGTGACGTCGACGACGACATGCGCATCGCTACCGAAGAGATCTTCGGTCCGGTCCTGTCGATTCGGCCCTACACCGATCTCGACGACGTGATCGACTACGTCAACGCGCGGCCTTCGCCGTTGGTCGCCTACTGGTTCGGTCCGGACCGCAAGGATTTCCGCAAGTTCGTCGACGGCACCCGCAGTGGCGGGATCGCGCGCAACGAATTCGCGATCCACATGTTCTCCGAGAACGCGCCCTTCGGCGGTGTCGGGCACAGCGGGATGGGCGCCTATCACGGGAAGACCGGCTTCGACACGTTCAGTCACCTGCGCACGGTGGCGGGGACCGATCTCCCGTTCGCCATCACCGGCAGAGCGGCGCCGCCCTTCGATCCGCGGACGGCGAAATTCATCGATCTGGCGTTGCGGGCCGCGCGCTGGCGTGCGGGACGTCGAGTGCGTGGACGCCTGCCTCGACGTGAGTCGACCAGCTGAGACGCCGTCTCCACTACTTCCACCACAACTTACGGGCGTGCGTGAGCGCACCACCGACTATCGAGGAGTTACGTTGTCCCCTTCCGCGACCGGGTCCGACTCGACGCAATTGACTCTTGTCGGCGCCGCCGACGCTGCCGCCGCGGCGCTCCCGGATCGGGACATCATCATCCAGGGCGACCACCGGCACACCTACGCGCAAGTGGCCGAACGATCCCGGCGGCTCGCGGCCTACCTGCATGTTCAGGGACTGGGATGTCACACCGAGCGTGCCGAGCTCGAACCCCACGAGGTCGGTCAGGACCTGCTCGGCATCTACGCCTACAACGGCAACGAGTATGTCGAGAGTTTGATCGGGGCGTTTCGCGCGCGCGTGGCGCCATTCAATGTGAACTACCGCTACGTCAAGAGCGAGCTCCAGCACCTGCTGGCCGATGCCGGCGCCACAGCGCTGGTCTACCACGCGACCTTCGCACCGCGGGTGGCCGAGATCCGGTCCGATCTGCCGCATCTGCGCGTCCTCATCCAGATCGCCGACGATTCCGGCAACGAACTGCTCGACGGGGCCGTCGACTACGAAACGATCATCGCCGCAACGGAACCGGTGGACCCGCCGGTGACGCCCTCACCGGATGATCTCTACGTGCTCTATACCGGCGGTACCACGGGGATGCCGAAGGGCGTGCTGTGGCGCCAGCACGACATCTACATGGCGGCCTGCGGCGGGCGCGACATCAACACCGGCACGCAGGTGAGTTCCTACGAGGAGATCGGCGCGCGCGCGGCGGCCAACCCCGGCGTCAAACTCATGCTGTTGCCGCCGCTGATCCACGGTGCGGCCCAGTGGGCGGTACTCACCGCCATGACGACCGGTCAATCCATTGTGTTCTCCCCGGTGGTGGATCGGATCGATGGCGCCGAGATCGTGCGGACGATCGAGCGCGAACGCGTCGCGATCGCCATCGTGGTGGGTGATGCCATGGCCAGACCGCTGCTCGCCGCGGTGGAATCGAAGACCGCCGATGTGTCCTCGCTGGCCGCACTCGCCAACGGTGGCGCGGTGCTCACGCCGCAGCTCAAACAGCAGTGGATCGAGGCGGTGCCGGGTTTGGTGGTGCTCGACGGCGTCGGATCGTCGGAAACCGGAACCCAGTTGCATCATGTCTCGGCGGCGGGCTTCGTCTCGACCGGAACATTCTCGGCGGGGCTGGACACCCGGGTCGTCGCCGAGGATTTCAGCACCGTCCTGGAAGCCGGCCATGACGGTCTCGGCTGGCTCGCGAAGCGTCAGTTCACCCCGCTCGGCTACAAGGACGACGCGGCCAAGACCGCGGCGACGTTCCCTGTCATCGACGGCGTGCGCTTCGTGCTGCCCGGTGATCGTGCGCGCCACCTCGAGAACGGCACGATCGAACTGCTCGGTCGCGATGCCGTCACCATCAACTCCGGCGGCGAGAAGATCTTCGCCGAGGAGGTCGAGTCCGCGATCGTCTCCCATCCCGCGGTCGCCGATGTGCTGGTGGTCGGGCGTCCGAACGAGCGATGGGGTCAAGAGGTCGTCGCGGTGGTGGAACTCGTGGCCGAGGCGACCGCTGATTTCGACGAGCTGGTAGGCCACGCGGCGCAGTCGCTCGCCCGCTACAAGCTGCCCAAGGCCGTGGTCTTCCGTTCCGCGATCAGCCGTAGCCCGGCCGGGAAAGCGGACTATCGCTGGGCGCGTGAACAGGTCACCGAACTCTGATCGAACGACCTCGGACGGCACCGATCTCGTGGTGGCGTCCGAGGTTTCGGCACGACATCTTGCGATCCCACCGCCCATACGGCACCACCGCACGTGGTGCCGTATGGGCGCAACGGGTCAGAGTTCGATGGCCGGACCGACGGTCAGCGGGGCCACGAATCCGCCGTCGACGTGAATGTCCTGGGCGTTGACCCAGCCGGATTCAGGTCCCGCGAGGAACGCGATCACGGGAACGATGTCGGCCACGGTGGCGTGCCTGCCGATGGTGGCCTTGACCGAGTCGAGCACTTCCTTGCCCATCGACGCTTCGAAGTCGGTGAGAATCGGCGTCTCGGTGGGGCCGGGGCTGACGGAGTTGACCCGGACGCCGAACTTCTGCCAGGCGGTCGGGGCCAGGCGCTTGGCGAAGATGATCGACGCTTGCTTCGACGTGCTGTAGACGGGGTACGCGGGGTCCTGCGTCGCCTGCCACCGCGCCACGGCGTCGGCATCGGTCGCCGCCAGCAGGCCCGCGAGATCGCCGATTCGCTGCTCCCAGCCGAGGGCGGCGACCGAGGCCACGGTGACGATCGCGCCGCCCTGGCGCAACAGCCCCAGCATGCCGGTGGTGAACAGCCGCATGCCGAGGTAGTTCACCCCGAGGACATCGGCCGCGGGCGCGGTGCCGGGCACGCCCGCGACGTAGGCCAGCGCGTCCCAGTCGGCCCCGATGCGCCCCAGCAGGGCCGCGATCTCGCCCGCGTCGCGCAGATCGCACTGTTCGTGCTGACTGGCGGGCGTGTCGTTCGCGTGCAGGTCGACCGCGAGTACGTGGTCTCCCCGCTCGTGGAAGTGCGTCGCGGTCGCCGCTCCGATGCCGGACCCTGCTCCGACGACGACGATCCTGCGCTGCTGGGCGACCATGGGTTCCACCGTTCTGATGCCCGATACGGCATCTGTTACAGAAAGCTTGACAGTAAGGGCAACTATAAATCAGTCTTGTGGGCGAGACAACGTCCTCGGCACGCTCTGTGTGTGCGATGGGGCGAGTGCCGGGATGCCGGCCGAGGAACGGAAAAGGTGCTGATAGTGATGCCGATCGTTGATGAGGCCGCGAACGTTCTGGCCGAACCTGCCGCCTACGCCGACGAGCCGCGCTTGCACGCCGCGTTGGCCGCGTTGCGGGCGGACAAGCCGGTGGCGCGCGTGGAAGTGGCCGGATACAAACCGTTTTGGGCGATCACCAAGCACGCGGATGTGATGGCGGTGGAGCGGGCGAATCGTCGGTTCACGAACTGGCCGCGTCCGGTGTTGATGACCGCGGAGTCCGACGAGATGCAAGCCGCCGTGGGGATCCGGACGCTGATCCATATGGACGATCCGCAGCATCGTGTCGTACGGGCGATCGCGGCGGAGTGGTTCGCGCCCAAGGCGATGAAGGCGATGGGTGAGCGGATCGAGGAGCTCGCGAAACGCTACGTGGATCGGATGCGGGACACAGGGGG
>NZ_JBHWZY010000329.1:0-7148 GCF_042727815.1 Nocardia sp. NPDC060220 | reverse complement strand
GCATGAACAGCGAGTCCCAGCGGGTGCGTTCGTCGAACCAGGCGACGTTCGGTCCGACGAGGGTGCGGACTCGGGTGGCCTCCATGACGGTGGCCAGCGTCTGGTCGGCGAAAACGATGATGAGCACCAGCGTGCCCGCCGCGATGCCGGGGGCCAGCAGCGCGGCGTAGCGGAAGATCTTGGCCCCCAGCGAGAGCCGATCCGCCTTGTCCGGGCTTGCCGAGCTGTTCGTGCGAGCCGGGCTGGTGGCGTCCGTCTTCGCCGTACTGCGGGCGACGGGCGACGGTTGGTCGTCGGCGGCGTCGAACTCGCTGTCGGCGGCGATCCGACGCGGGCGCAGACCCTGCGCGCGTTTGATGATGACCTGCATGACCGGCCGGGTGCCGGCGATCAGGGCGGCGATGCAGATCAGGCCGGTCGGGCCCGCCGCCAGCGAGAACGCGGCGACGAGGATCGCCAAGGCGGCAGGCAGCAGTCGCGCGGTGGCGATGGCGCGTTCGATGAGGCACCAGGTGAGCAGCGCGCCCGCCGCGATCAGCGGTTCGGGGCGAAGGCCGTTGTCGTACGGGAGCCAGAAGGCGAGGAACACCAGGCCCGCCGTCCACAGCGCCACCTTGTCGCGGCGCACACGAGCACCGAGACGGGGCAGCACTTCCCGGCTGATCACCGCCCAGCAGACCAATCCGGCGGCGAGCGCGGGCAGGCGCATCCAGGGACTGGCGTCGGAGATCTTCGTCATCCAGGCGAGCAGTTCGTAGGACCAGCCGAACGGCGCCTCCGGCACCCCGAACCAGCGGTAGTAGTTCGCCATGTAGCCCGACGGGCCCGACGCGCGCGCCATATTGAGGATGTAGCCGTCGTCGGAGGTGTTCGCGCCGATCACATGCCAGCCGAGCAGCGTCACGACCACCACCACGTCGGTCGGGGTGATCCGCCACCAGTGCCGGGGCAGGAAGCGGCGGGCGCGGCGGCCGTCGGTGGTGTCGAGCAGGTGCAACGCGATCAGCGCGAGCAGGGTGAACACACCGGCGCCGATCATCGTCGCCAGTTTCAGCGTCGTCGGCGTCGAGGTGAAGCGGGAGTCGATATCGGCGTGCAGCCGGGCGCCGGTGAGAGCGGCCGAGTCGAGGTCGGTGTAGACGCCGACGATCTGCGGGCGCTTGTCCACGGTGACGGTGTTGCGGAACGGCGTCCCGTCCTGGCGTGCCGCCCCGACGAACTCCACGGTCGTGGCCTCGATGGTCGAGACGATGCTGATCCGCTCACACCCGGCGATCTCGGCGATCGGTGCCGACAGCATCGGCACATCGCGCGCCTGCACCCCCAGCACGCCGTCACGCACGGTGACGCTCAGTCCGCGGTCGGCCTTGCCCGAGGCGACCGGAATCGTCGTGAGCAGGGTGGTCGCGGTGGGGTTCTCCGCCCCGGGACCCGGCAATCCGCTCAGCATCGTGCACGGCAGCTGGGCGTCGAGCCGCTGCGGCACATACGACACCAGGGGTGCCTCGACGCTGGTCGCGCCCGCTTGCGGCCAGTCCAGGCTCGCGCGGTCCTGGCGCACCGGTAACAGCGGTGTGAGCAGGGCAAGCACGAACCCGAGCAGCCCACAGACGAGGGCGATCAGGCGGTATCGGGTGAACGCTCGTTCAGATCGGTCCGGTCGCACGGGGTCTGATGCTAGCCATCGAACCTGTGCGCGGGTCGGCGCCGCTCCTAACGGGCCGCCGCAGCGACGGCGCAGGTACGTCTCAACCCGTGCGGCGGTCGGCCCAGTCGAGTTGGGATCGGGCCCAGTCGGGGATCTCGGTGTCGGGGCGCGGGAAGGCGGCGAATTCGGAGCGCAGGTCGTCGGCGGTGACCTCGGGCATCCAGTCGGCGACCGAGCCGGTGGAGTAGTTGGTCTTGTACCGGGTGGGACCGGCGATGAAGATCTCGGCGCTGAGCCAGGCCCCGATGTTCGGGTCGTAGGACATGCGCTTGTGATCGGTGAGGTATTCGAGCACCTCGGTGGGCGGCATCAGGTTGGTGACCGTTCCGTCGCGCTCTTTGATCTGCACGCCGGCGACGGTTTGCTCGCCGACCTGCAGTGACCACAGCAGGGCGAATTTCTGGCCGGGCGCGAGCATGGCGATGGTGGCGTCGATGACGACCCGCTCGATCGCGGCGAGCGAGTCGAGTTGCTCGCGCGGTTCCGGTTCACGGCCGATACGTTGCGGCCGTGACAACAAAAGATCGATCCGCTCCGGTCGGTTGAGCGTCATAGCTATACCTCTGCATCCGTACCGATCAGCGCTACCAAAACCTGATTTCGGTCGGCCGAACTTCCAACATTTCGCAGCGTACTCGCCCCGCGACACCGACCGCGCGGTTTGTTGACACTGACCGGACATATTGTGGTCTATCGAGCTTCCGCACACCAGTAGCTATCGGGTGTCGATAGACACAGGGTCGACGCCGTCACACCGCGGGGATCGGCTCACGCCGCCGATGCGCGCAGCGCGAACCAGCCTTCGCGCGGGTCGGCGAAGCCGTGATAGACCAGGGGAATGCGCTGGTCGATCGCGAAATACCGGTAGACGGCCTCCATTGCCTGGCGGACCGAATGCGCCTGGAAATCATCGATGCGGCGCACTCCGATGCGCCACTCGGGCAGCATCGCCAGCCGGGTCAGTTCCGCGGGATCGTCCACATCCAGCCCCCATGGGGCGGGTTCCTCGATGAGATGGTCGTGCAGCACCTCGCGCGCGACCGGCGGATCGTGGCGCGGACCGGAGAACGCGACTTGCTGCGCGCGTGCCAGCCCCCGGGTGTCCAGCGGCGTGCGCACGGCCTGGATCAGGTCGATCAGCTCGGCGTCCGGGGTGGGTTGCGGTATTCGCCCGGCGAGGGGCGCCTGTTCGAGCAGGTGCATCATCTGACCGCCGAGAACCAGCGGTTCCGGCACCAGGAAAACGCTGATGCTCGGGCAGGAACAGTTCAAGCCGGTGAGGCACACCCTCGTGTGCAACGGATCGGACATACGTCCTCCTCCGATAGCGGGTCGCCGGGACCCGTGACGTGCAGGATCTGGTTTCTACGCCAGCCGCCGGGAGAGTTCGAATCCGCCGGCGACGACCGTGCCGCACCAGTCAGTGTAGTGCCGTCGAGCGGGATGAACACCGGGTTCCGGCACGGAACGGACACGATCCCCGGCGGCTACCCGGCGACCGATTCGGTGTAGCGGCGGGCCAGGGTGCGCAGGTGCGCGACCAGCTCGGGCGGGCCGTCGACGCGGAAATCCATCATCAACATGCTGAGGTAGATCGCGATCGTCTCCATCGCGTCGGCGCCGGTGAGCAGCACGCAACTGTGCTCGTCGATCGGCTCGACCACGCCGACCGCCGGGTTGATCCTGGCGATCACGGTCTCCGCGGATTCGAGGACGGTGACGCGGGCGTGGACGCGCCAGCCGGTGGAGGCGATATGACGCATGACGAAGGCGACCAGGTCGTCGTGTGGGAGGGAGCGCGGGGCGAACACGCGGGTGCCCGCCTCGGCCCGGGTGATCCCGGCGGCGGGCAGTGCCGTCCAGTCGTGGGTGCGCATGCTGTAGGCGACCAGGTACCAGCGACGTTGCCAGTTGATCAGCCGGTAGGGCTCGAGTTCCGTTGCACCGTCGGAGGTTGCGACGGTGACAGCGGTGGTGCGGCGGACCGCGTCGGCGAGGGTGGTGAGGATACCCGCGGCGACCGGTGCGTCCGGTTCGCGGGAACCGGTGGTGGCGGGGCCGACCTCGGTGGCGTCGCGCAACGCGGAGACCTTGCGCTGCAAGCGTTTCGGGAGGATCTGTTCGATCTTGCGGAGTGCTCTGGTGAGCTGGTCGCCGATATCGGAGACGGCGAGCGAGCCGTCATGGGCCACGGCGATGGACAGCGCGACCGCCACCGCTTCCTCGTCGTCGAGGAGCAGCGGCGGCATGGTCGCGCCGCGGCCGAGGCGGTAGCCGCCGATCGCCCCCCGTTCCGCGTGGACGGGATAGCCGAGTTCGCGCAGCCGTGAGATGTCGTTGCGCACGGTGCGTTCGGTGATCTCGAGGCGGTCGGCGAGCTCGCGCCCGGTGTAGGCGCGGTCCTGCAGCAGGGCGAGCAGACGCAGGACGCGCGGGGTTGTCGCAGCCATTTTCCACCTCGTCGAAAATTAGGAAAGAAATGAGCCTAATAGGTTTCTAGGCTGGAGTCATCACCGAAACGAAAGGCACCATCATGAACAGCACCGCAGCCCTCGAAACCGTCTGGCGCGACGTGGTCGCCACCTCCTACCGGGCCCTCGGCGACGTGGTGGCCGGGATCGCCGACGACCAGTGGAACCTGCCCACCCCCTGCTCGGACTGGACCGTCACCCAGGTCATCCAGCACGCCGCGGGCGACCAACTCGCCTACGCCGCTGCCCTGGGAGTCGGCCCCGGCCCGTCCTACAACCCCTTCGACCCCTCCGGCGAGATCGACGGTTCCGCCGCCGCCCTGGTCCGCGAAGCCGTCGACCAGACCGCCGCGGCGTGGGCCACGGTCGCCGACGAAACCACCACTGTCCCCACGCCTCTCCCGCACGGCGACCTCCCGACCCCCGTCGCGGCCACCCTCGCCGCTCTCGACGCCGCGGTCCACGCCTGGGACATCGCGATCGCCACCGGCCAGCCGTCGCCCCTCACCGACGACCTCTCGGCCCATCTCCTGACCGCCGCCCGCACCATCCACCCGGCCCCCGGTTCAGGCACCGACGCCGAAATCATCGAACCCCTGCGCCAGTGGGGCGCCTACGCCGCCGTTGTCGAAACAGCGGCCACCACGCCCACCGCCGAACTCCTGCACTACCTCGGCCGCGCCGCTGTGTGAGCCGGGGTTCGGCCACTGGGCGAGGACATGGCCTCGCCACAGTGGTCGTCGAGTATCAGCGGCGCACGGTGATCAGGGTGAAGGGGCCGATTTCGGTGGCGGTGAAGGCGGGGTCGGTGAAGAGAGACTTGGGGAAAGAGACTGTGTAGCGCTTGACGTTCGGGTCGTTGGGGTAGACGTCTTCGGCCAGGCGCAGGGTGTAGTTGTCGCCGTCGTTGCGGAAGAGGAAGGCGTCGGGGGCGCGCCAAGGGGACTTCGCGAGGGCTTCGACGAGGGCCGGGGAGTCGGGGAGCTTGCTCCAGTCGGCGATGGTGGCGGCGCGCGCCTTGAAGTCCGACAGGGGGTTCGCGTAGTGGGAGGTGAGGGCCTGGAAGCCCCAGTAGGGGTAGAAGGCCAGGAAAGTGGTGTCCGCGGTGAGGACGACGGATTCGTCTCGGGGACGGCCGGTTTGCGCCAGGATGGCCGCATCGATCTCGCGGTAGTGCGAGACGGCGGAGGGTTTGCGCTGGTCGGCTCGTTCGCCGTTGCCGTCGGTGTCGGTGTAAGCGGTGTCGATCTCGTGGGTCAGCACGGTGGGGATCGTCTGGGCGAAGGCGATGGCGCCGAGGACGGCGATCGCGGCAGCCGCGGTGCGCATCGGGGCGGGCTCGTTCACTGCCTGGTAGAGGGCGGTCGCGCCTTCGACGAAGCCGAAAACGCCCGCGGCGGCGAGCAACGCGAGCAGGACCGGCTCCAGCCGGAAGGACAGCAGGGTCGTGCCTGCCGCGGTCGCCATCATCGAGAGCAGGGTCCACAGGTAGATCGATACGACGCCGAGGCCCAGTGCCTGTGCGCGCCTCGATGATCCGGCGCGAACTACGAGCCACAGCACGCCGATCATGCACAGGGCTCCCCGCAGGGAGAACTCCAGCATCGGGAACGCCAGCTGTGCGCCGGACTCCGGCAGATAGTGGAAAGCGCTGCCGGAGGGAAGTTTCGCACCGGACGCCATCTTCAGCAGATACGGCGTCCACACGACAAGGGCGAGCACGATGGCGATACCGCCGATTGCCGCCAGCCTGGTCAGCGGCGCGATCGCGGCGCGCCAGGCGGGCGGAGCACTCGGCGGGATAGTTCCGCCCGTGGCGGAGGAAACGCCGGGGGTACCGGCGTCAGCAGCCGCGCCCGCTCGCGCGCCGCCCAGACGGCTTGCCCGCCGCCCAGCTGCCCGCTGTGCGTAGACCGCCAACCCGGCCGCCACCACCGCCATGATCACCACGGTGAACGCCGCGATCGCCAGGTACAACGTGTAGAAACACGCCGCCACCCCGAGGAACAGTCCCGTACCGAGCACCGCGCCCCACCCACCGGACCGCCGATGCAGCGCACCCCACGCCAGCACCAGCACCGGCGGAACGAACACCACGAGCACCGCGCCATAAGCCTCGGGCGAGGCGTACGCCAACGTCATCGCCGTGACCGCGGCGGCCGCGCCCACCGCCATGTCGGCCCGCACCAACTGCATCCACAACACCAGCGCCACCGCGGCGGCGATGGCGAGCAGCCCGATCGCGTACGGCTTGAACACTTCCCAGCCGTCCATCCCGAGCACGTTGCCCACGCGCCCGCCGATCCAGAACCACCCGGCCGGATAGAACGGCGGCAGATCCACATACGTCATATCGCGCAGCGCGGCACTGTCGGTGAGCCGGGTCAGGTACTCGGTCCGGAATTCCTGATCCACCGAGACACCGAACAGGTACAGCTTCGTCGCGGCCAGCGGCATCCCCAGCGTGACCGTGACAAAGCTCGAGATTCCCACCCAGGACAGCAGTTTCGCCACCACCGGCCACTTGCGCAGCCGGATCAGCAGCACCGAGACCACCAGCAGCGCGACCGCGACGACCTGCCCCACCGTGGTCAGCGCACGAGTCACATTGGAGGAGTTGAACGCGGGCCACTGCACCGCGGAGAACGCGAACAGCCCCACCACGGCTACCACCAGCGCTACACCCGCGGCGGCAGCCCCCTCGCCGACCCCGGTCCAGATCTTGCGCCCCGCCCGCACCTCGTCATTGGTCGTCATCGGCGCGCAATCCTCCGGCTCCACTGTGCTCAACGGTCCGGGCCAGCCTAGTGGAGCCGAAAAGCAGAACTGCCGCACCATCCGGGGATGATGCGGCAGTCCTGAACGCAGTCGATCAGATCGGGAGCTTGCGGAAGATCGGGCGCGGCACGTGGCGCAGGGCCGACATCAGGAAGCGGGCCTCGCCCGGCGCCCAGACGATCTCGGTGCCC
>NZ_JBHWZY010000328.1:0-7162 GCF_042727815.1 Nocardia sp. NPDC060220 | reverse complement strand
ATCCTCGCTCGCCCACCCGGATTCGAGAAGCCCAGCGATCAACGCCTCCCCGATCCGGCCACCACCGATCACCGCAATCCTCGACACAAAACGCAAGGTTAGCGGACAAGTTCCCGGACACGATCCGCCCACCGAACACCCGCCGCGCCGCCCTATCGGACCGACGCGACTGACCGCTGATGGTTTTAGGGTTCTCCCGAGATCAGGCCGAGGTGATGTTGGGGCAGTTGGATTGGTTGCTGACGTTGATGTCTCCGCCACGTCTCATGCTGGTGTGCTGCCGATGAACGCACCGTATGAGGATCCAGCGAAGAACTGGTTCGCGATCTTCGTTCAGGTCGAGACGGTCACCGCCGAGCTGTCGGTGAAGCAGCCGCGTGAGATCGCCCTGTACGAGCTGTTCGGGCTTGGTCTCAACCGTTGCTTCGAGCTTCGAGACTCTGGGCGAGGTGGTCCAAGCCCTGTAGTACTGCGGCACGTTGTTGGTCCAGGTCGGTGAGTAGCTGTGCGTGGGCTTCGAGTTCGCGGGGGAAGACCTCGTCGATCAATCCAATTCCTGCCGGGGTGAGGCGAATCAGGGTCGATCGTCGATCGGTCGGGTTCTGGGTGCGGGTGATCAGTCCTCGCCGTTCGAGTTTGGTGAGTGTTTTTCCGACGCCTGCCCTGGACATGCCGAGATGTTCGGCCAGACGGATCGCGGTGAGGGGTGGGTCGGCATACCGGAGGGGTACAAGTAGGCCCACCTCTGCCGGGGTGATGTGGGCCTGGGCGTAGATGTCCTCCACGGCGCGGTCGAGCAGGGCGGAAATGCGTTTGATCTGGCCGACCACCACCATGGCGGAGGTGTCGAGGTCGGGGTTTCGGATACGCCAGAGATCGGATGTCCGTTCTCGGAGCGACGTTTCGGCCATCACCTCTCCTTTTGTTAACTAGTGAACAATTCGGTACGTTCGGAGCGTACCCGGACGGTGACAAGGTCGTGCGGAGTGGTCGAGGGGGAATTGTGGTTCACGATGTCGTGGTGGTCGGTGGGGGCGCGGCCGGTCTGAGTGCCGCGCTGGTTCTGGCTCGATCGTGTCGTCGGGTAGTGCTCATCGACTCCGGTGAACCCCGAAATATGGCTGCCCAGACGACGCATGGGTACTTGACCCGGGACGGAGTCGCGCCGGGGCAGTTGCTGGCGACAGGCAGCGCGGAGGTGCGCCGCTACGGTGCGCAGGTGCTGACTGGCCGAGTCGTGGACATCGCAGCGGTCGACGGACATTTCTCGGTGGAGACCGAAGCCGGGGCCGTCGTTGTGGCGCGGGCAGTGGTTGTAGCGACGGGCCTGCGCGATGAACTGCCGGCGATCCCTGGAGTTCGAGAACAATGGGGACAAGGGGTTCTTCACTGTCCGTACTGTCACGGATACGAGGTGCGAGACGCGCCGCTCGCGGTTCTGGGTGGCGCGAACAGGGCATTTTCCGTGCACCAAGCGTCGCTGGTACGTCAGTGGTCCGACGACGTCCTCTTCTTCCCGCGAGAGATCGCGTTGTCGGACGACGAGCGCCGCCGCTTGTCCGCGCGCGGCGTTCACGTCGTCGAAGGAGAGGTGAACCGAGTGGTTGTGCAGGACGGTCCCCTCCACGGCGTCAAACTCGCATCGGGACAGCTCATTTCGCGGACGGCGGTCTTTGTCGGGCCGTGTTTCACTCCCCGTGATGAGCTGCTCACTCGGCTGCGATGCGCGGTCGGCGACGATGGCTGGGTCGCGGTCGATGCCACGGGGCGCACCAGCGTCGCTGGTATCTGGGCCGCGGGCAATGTCGCCGATTCGCCTGCGCAACTCGTCCACGCCGCGGCCGCGGGATCCAGGGCCGCTGTGGCGGTGAATCATTATCTGCTGGAACTGGATATCCAGCTTTCGCTCGCCGAGTATTGACTCGGTCCGCTCGTTGCGGGATGTGCTCGACCCCCGAGGGGGTCGGAATCGTGGTGAGTGCAAACGGTGACCGGCGGTTGTGTGCTCGGCTAACGTTTCGGCGGTCGGGTTGCCTGGTGAGGAGAGTGTGTTGACCGTCGACGTCGATATCGCGGTGCATCCGCTCGATGATCCGGTGCGGGCTTCGTTGCGGGGCGAGCACAGTCGTTTCGCGCGGTGGACGGGGCGGATCGGGCGCTATGAGCCGGAAGTCGCGCGATTCGTCGGGCATCCGGCGGTGCTCGATGAGCAGGATTGGGCTGATCTGGGCGCTGTGCTCGGGTCGGGCGGCAGTGCTGGAATCCGCGGGATCGGGCATGTGGTGCCGGCGGAGTGGGCGGTGCTCGCCGAGTTCGACACCGTGCAGATGGACGGCGCGGGATTGCGGGTTGCCCTCGATCCTGAGCTCGAAAGACTTACTGCCGCTGATGTTCCCGAGATCTTGGAGCTGATCGCCCGGACCGAACCCGGCCCGTACGCGCCGCGGACCATCGAAATGGGCACCTATCTCGGACTGCGGGTCGAGGGTCGGTTGGTGGCGATGGCGGGGGAGCGGCTGCATCCTCCGGGGTGGACCGAGATCAGCGCGGTGTGCACCGATGTCGAATTTCGGGGCCGGGGGATCGCCTCGCGGCTGATTCGGGCGGTCGGGGCCGGAATCCGCGCGCGGGGTGAGACGCCGTTTCTGCACGCGGTCGCACACAACACGACGGCGATCAGTTTGTACGAGACGCTGGGCTTCACGGTGCGCAAGAAGTCGACGCTGACACTGGTGCAAGCGCCCTAGGTCATCGGGTGGCGGCCGATCGGGTCACCTCGTCGGCGATGTCGCTGACACCGGGCATCGCGGCGATCTCGGCGGCGACCGCACGTGCGTTCGTCCTCAGGTCGGGATCAGAGATCAGGGCGTTGAGGTGGGCGGCGGTGATCGAACGGGCAGGCGCCGACAGTCCGGCGCCGCGTCGCTGCACCGAGATCGCGTTCCAGGCTCGGTCGCCCGGTGCGGGGGTGGCGATCTGAGGGACCCCGGCGTGGAGGGCGGCATAGACCGAACCGGCTCCCGCGTGGTTGACCATGGCAGTGCAGTGGGGCAGAGCTTCGTGCAGGGCGATCCACCCGGTCGTGCGGATGTTCGCGGGAAGTGCGGTGTTGCGCAGTGTCTTTCGATCGGGTCGCACGATGACGATGTCGGCATCGACATACGGTGCGGCGCGCACGATCGCCCGCAGCATCGTGTCCGGACCGTCGCCGAGCATGGTCGAGCGGGTGACGAGAATGCGTGGGCGTGTGGACGGTTCGCGCAGGAACGCGGGTGTGTCCGCGCCCGGGGCGGAGTACGGGGTGTAGCGCAACGGCCGCCCCTCGACCCGGACGATGCTGGGCGGGGCGATGGACAGGGTGCTCGCCGGAGCGGGCAGAGCGGCGTCGGTGAGCAGACGCAGCAGTTCACGGCGGATGACGGTGCCGTTGTCGAGGGCGATGTTGTGCAGGATCGTGGGTACGCCGAGCCGGTCGGCCACCATCGCCGCGGCCGCCGCGAACGGCTCGTGCACGATCACCTCCGGTGCGAACTCGGTAGCGGCACGCAGCAGCGGCTCGACCATCGGCCGATTGGTGACCGCGAAGACGTGGGCGCCGCCGCGTGCGTCCGCCATCCCTTTCCCCGACCGCACCGCCAGCACCGGATGCCGCCCCAGCCCGCGCACCGCGGCACGCAGATAGTTGATCGGCGGGGCGACATCGGCCACCGGCAATCGCGCGCGCACCACCGCGGCCGCGTCCCCGCCGGTAGCCACCATGACGTCGTGCCCGCGCTCGCGCAGAGTGTCGACCAGCGGCATCATCGGGAACAGATGCCCGATCAGCGGCATCGCCACGAACAGCACTCGCATCAGGTCCCCGCCATCGCCCCGGGCGGCCGCAGTCTCGACCGCCACCATCCAGCACTACGACTCAACGTCGACGATAGTTCACCTCGGCCCCGCATCGAGAGAGTTACGCGGCTGCTGCCCCGTGATAGAACAAGTCGCCGAGGCCGACGGTGAAGACGAGGATGCCATAGAGGGCGTGCTCCACCGAAGTGGTGAGCAGCGAGCGGGTCCGCCGATACCGGGCTGCGAAGAGAACACCGGCCGCCGCGCTCAGCAGCACCGAGATCGGGTTGCCGACGATGAAGTGGGCGAAACCGAACGCGACGGCGCTGGCGGCGATCATGCGCGGACCGTCGCCGAAGATCGGCGCGTAGCGGTGAAACAGGAAGGCGCGGAACAGCAGTTCCTGCGGATAGACGCTGACCAGCGGATAGAACACGAGGACCAGGACCCAGATCAGGGGACGTTCGCGCGGTAGATCGAACAGCGAATCGGGCCGGAACACCGCCACCGCGGCGGCGAGGGTCAGGGCCGAGATCGCCCAGAGCGCGAGGATGCCGGGCAGGGCGGGGCGCAGTGCGTCGGCCCGCCAGAAGCTGCCACGATCGAAACCGTGGCGGCGCAGGTAGATCACGATGCCGACGGTGATCGCCACAAGGAAAGGCAGCGGGCTCACACCGCGCAGCAACACCGCGAACAATCCGGTCAGGCCGAAGAAGAGGGCGACGAATTCGACTGTGAGCCAAGTCTTCCGGCTGGTGCGGCCGGTGTCGACGGTCATCTGCCGAGATTAGCCGCTGTGCTCGGCCTTCGTCGCGGCCAACGTCGCCAGCAGGGCGGGCAGGGCGATGTAGTAGTCGTAGGTGACCAGTTTCTGGGCGTCGGGATCGCGCTGCCACAGGCCCGCCGGGCCGCGATAGTCCGGGATTCCGCTGTCGGTGGAGACGCCGGCGCCCGGACAAGATCGCCACGAGCTGGGTGGTCATGGCCATCCGGCCTAGGTCCGGTAGAGCGGTGCGGTTGATGGATTTCGGTCGTTGTCCTCGCGAAAGGCTATCGCATCTGACTATGCAACGCTAAAGTCTGCCTGGAGTGGACAACAGCGGAAGGTGGCAGACGAATGACGTCGGCAACGGTCAAACGGCAGGTACTCGAACTCGGTGGGGCGTTCATGATCTCGCGCGAGGCCAGGGCGTTCGGGGAGACGACCGGGGTGGCCGGGTTCCACGGCGCCTACACGCGAGGCCGTGGCGGGGTGCTCGGTGACGTCGACGCCGACGTGGTGACCGCCGCCTTCGGCTTCTTCGAACCCGGATGCGTGCGCGCCGCATGGGAATCGGTACCGATGCCCGCCGCAGGCGCCGCGGTGGAATACATGCTCGCGTGTCGCGATTTCGGGCAACGCAAACTGGCCGCGTTCGAGCAGGCCGACCGGCTCGCACAGCTGCTGCGCCGCGTGGTCGATGCCGCACCCTCGACCGGCTTGCCCCTGTTCGCCGGTTGGCGGGCCATGCCGGTGCCCGAGGACGGGCGGGCCGCGGTGCTGCAACTGACCCATGTGCTGCGCGAGCTCCGCGGCGGACTGCACCTGGTCGCGGTGCTGGCCAACGGACTCACCCCGCTGCAGGCGATCCTGGTCGCGGGCTCCCCGATCCTCGACGGACCCGGTCACGCGAAATTTCTGGGCTGGACCGAACCGTTCGAGACGGTCACCGACGATGTGCGGGTGCGCTGGGACGCGGCGGAGAAGCTGACCGACGAACTGATCGCACCCTGCTTCGATGTCCTCGACGACACCGAGCGCGACGAGCTCGCCACCCTGATGCTCGACGCGCACCGAGTCGCCCTGACGCGCTAGAACGTTCAGGAACCGATGACGTCGCGCCCGCGGCCCACGATCAGTGGGTCGGCGGTGCCGACGATCTCGACATCCTTGTTGCCGTAATCGAACCCGCTCAACACGTGCCGCATCGCGTTGAGCCTGGCGCGCTTCTTGTCGTTGCTCTTGACCACGATCCACGGTGCGTGATCGGTGTCGGTGTGCTCGAAGTTCTCCTCCTTGGCCGCGGTGTAGTCGTCCCATTTGTCGAGCGAGGCCAGATCCATCGGCGAGAGCTTCCAGTGCCGCACCGGGTCGACCTGGCGGATGGCGAAACGGGTGCGCTGCTCCAGCGGCGAGACCGAGAACCAGAACTTGACCAGGTCGATACCGTCGTCGACGAGCATCCGTTCGAACAGCGGCACCTGCGACAGGAACCGTCGATGCTGTTCGGGCGTGCAGAAACCCATCACCCGTTCGACACCGGCGCGGTTGTACCAGGAGCGGTCGAACAGCACGATCTCGCCCGCGGCGGGCAGGTGCTCGACGTAGCGCTGGAAATACCACTGGGTGGATTCGCGCACGGAGGGCTTTTCCAGTGCCACGACCCGGGCCCCGCGCGGATTCAGGTGCTCCATGAAGCGTTTGATGGTGCCGCCCTTGCCTGCGGCGTCGCGACCCTCGAACACTATGACGACGCGGCGCCCGGTCGCCTTGACCCAGTTCTGCAGTTTCAGTAGCTCGATCTGCAGTAACCGCTTGTCGAGGTCGTATTGCAGGCGCGAGAGGCGCTCGTCGTAGGGGTAGCCCTCGCGCCAGGTGTCGACGACCAGGCCGCCGGGTTCGGTGAGCAGGATCGGATCGTCGTCGTCGCTGTCGTCGACGGTGAATCCGGTGGTGTCGGCCAGGTTCACGACGGTCGCGAGATCGGCGATCTCGCTGACATCACGGGGGATCGGACGAATCTCGACATCGGTCATCCCGTGACGCTAAATGGTGTGCGTGTCGCGAAGATGAACGCGCGGTGCCCAGCGCAGCGAGGCTGCCGCGCCAACCCTGGCAACACGGCGATGTGGGCTCGGTATCGTGAATTGGTGCAGATGGCACCCCGTTCGGGGCAGACTGTGATCTGATTCACGCCGCTACTCGCGAGGCAATGCTGCCCGCCGTGGAGAGGACGACGCCGATGCATGATGGAGGCTCCTTCACCGACCAGTCCGCTCTTCCCGACGGCGAGCCGGCCTCGGGCAGCCGCGTGATCCGGATCGCGTCCGTCGCGGCGCTGGGCGGATTGTTGTTCGGCTTCGACAGTGCCGTGATCAACGGGGCCGTCTCGGCGATCCAATCCGAATTCGATGTTGCCGACGCCGTTCTCGGCTTCGCTGTGGCCTCGGCGCTGCTCGGCGCCGCCGCGGGCGCCATGACCGCGGGCCGGATCGCCGACCGCATCGGCAGGCTCAAGGTGATGAAGATCGCCGCGGTCCTGTTCTTCATCAGCGCGGTGGTCACCGC